>JAFTXL010000174.1 GCA_017464985.1 Clostridia bacterium
AAAGCTTAGTCCAATCAATATCAGCAGCACGGTCAGTGAGTACAGCAACATCAAGAATCATTCTCACACCCGCTCCCATGCTGCGAAAATGCTTTGCGATATGAAGTACAGTATAAAAAAGATGAAATTCTCTTGTAAATTCAAATATATTTTTGTAATCGTTGTATGGCACCGTATAATCCCATGCGAAAGAAGCCGTTTTATACGTTTCATCATTGAAAACACCTTTTTCTATAAGCTTTGTATGGAATTCATAATATTCTTTGTCTTTTTTGAATGACATCACATGATCCTCACCCGGTGTTCTTTCATATCCGAGTTCTGACATAAGCTGAATAATTGTTTCGGCAGAAGATTCCTCAATCAAAAAATCTATATCTCCAAAAGATCTGAGCTCCGGCACAGGATAATATTCTCTTATCAGAAAACCTTTCATAACGCACAGCTTTATCCCACGTTTTTCAATTTCCGAAAGCAACTGTTCCGCAGCAAAAATCCTCTGAACAGACAATGCAATATAAACGTTCACATCACCTTTGTTGTCAGAAATAACATACTCGTACATAGCTCTCAACGAATGTTTTTTCGCAAGTTCAAGGGCTTCACTGTATTCATTATTACTTTTTACGGAAATCTCTGTACTTCTGCCTTTTACAAAATCACGAAGAACAGAAATGAAAAGCTTTTCTGTATCCGTCATGTCACTCGTCCATTCTATGAATAAATATTGTATAAAACAAATCCCAATGATTTATATATATTTAAATATATCATTGATAAATCACAAACACAACCGTCCGCGCCACAGAACAGCTCTGCCGCACTATCCGCAGCTTTTTTTAAACAATATCCGTCTGCCGCAATATATTTGCAAAAAAATTCATCCACAGGCATATCGCAATCACAGTTACCGGATAAAAAATACAAATAAATACACAGTACTGCAATATCGCGCAATTTTTTGTTATCGCAAAAATTCGCAGAATCTCCCATGCGTTTTCGCGAATCCTTTTCTTTGCCGGCGTTTCCGTGCAGCAAATCCGTTTCGAAAATATCGCAAACCGATATTATACGATTGACGCAGTACCGATGAAGTCCCCATACGGACAGCGCAGAGGAATCTCCGGGAGCAGAACTTTTTCCATACAAAAATTTATCAAATTTTCCTTTTCCGTACAGTATATCAAATTTTTCCGCAAGGATATTTATTTTCCTTGTGATATATTCATTTCCGAAATTTAAATTTATATAACCTGATTTTGCGTAAAACTCTCCTGCCACAGCCTCATCACAGCAAGCACGGATAAGCTCTTTATTTAATTCCTTTGAAATATTCTCAGCTGTACAAGACGCAAAAACACCTGCGCATTTAAACGCTTCGGCAGAAAAGAGGTCGCACGAAATACCGTTTAAATGACCGCAGATGAATGTTGAAATAAAAGATTCTGTTTTACTTTTCAAAATATGCCCCGCCGTCGTATTCTTTATCTATCGCAACTTTCGATACATTTACCATTTCTTTTCCGATAAAAACACTTCCGAGAGAAGAAAACTTGTCTACACTGTCGCTTGTAAAATACCCGGTAGTTCCGATTTTTTTACTGTCTGCCGAAAGCCCGTTCTTTTCAATTTCATTCTTTACGCTTTTTGCAACTTCAAGAGCAGAGTTAACAAGTTTCACATGTTCTCCCATTACCTCTCCGATTACTTTCTGTAAATACGGGTAATGGGTACATCCGAGAACAAGCGTATCGACGCCGCTTTCGCGCATTCCTGAAAGATACTCTCTTGCAATACTTTTGCTTATATCATTGTCCCACCAGCCCTCCTCAACAAGAGGAACAAACATAGGACATGCTTTTGCGTGAAATTCACAATCTGGAAGAATCGACTTCACCGCATGTTCATAAACGCCGCTCGCAACAGTAGCAGAAGTACCTATTACACCTATTTTACCGTTCTTTGTAGCTGCCGCAGCAGCACGCGAACCCGGCTCCACCACTTCAACTATTGGCAGACTGTAATGTTCTTTTACTGTCTTTAAACTGCATGCGCTTGCTGTGTTACATGCAATTACGATCATTTTTACATTCTTCTTAAGAAGAAAATTGATATCCTGAAAAGTATATTTAATGACTGTCTCTTTTGATTTTGTTCCGTAAGGAGTTCTTCCGCTGTCCCCGAAATAAACGATATCTTCATTCGGCATGAGCTTATGTATCGCGCTGAGCACGGTAAGTCCGCCCAGGCCCGAGTCAAATACTCCTATCGGTCTGTTGTCTTTTGAATCTGCAAAAGCCATATACAATTACACTCCGCTTCTTTTGTTATTCTCCGCATTTTCAAAAGCAAGCTCAATAAGCTTTGTAACAAGTTCGCGGAATTCAATGCCGTCATGGTTCATCATTTTGCCGTACATACTTATATCAGTAAATCCGGGCAATGTGTTTATTTCATTTAATATTATATCTCCGCCGTTTCTCGTGTAGAAGAAATCAACTCTTGAAAGTCCTGCGCAGTCAAGTGCCTTAAATGCTTTCACGGCATATTTCCTGATTTCTTTGCGTTTCTCTTCAGGAATATTTGCCGGAATCTCGACAACACTTGCTCCGCTTTGATATTTATCCTCGTAATCGTAAAATTCTTTTGACGGAATTATCTCACCCGGAGTCGATGCAACAGGATTTTCATTTCCTAAAACAGCACATTCTATTTCTCTGCCGTCAATAAATTCCTCTACGATAATCTTTCTGTCATACTTCTGTGCCTCTTTAAGTGACGAAACAAGCTCGTCACAATTTTTAACCTTAAATACACCTACAGAAGAACCGGAATTTGACGGTTTTATAAAGCACGGATATCCTATTTCTTTTTCAACTCTTTCTATATGCTCATTGCTTTCCGACAGAATTTCACTTCTGTATACAACTGTATGTCTGCACTGAGGTATTCCTGCGTCTTTTAATATCACTTTTGTATATGCTTTATCCATAGAAACAGCTGAAGCAAGCACACCGCAGCCTACATAGGGAATTCCGGCAAGCTCAAATATACCCTGAACAGTACCGTCCTCTCCCCACAGGCCGTGCAAAACCGGAAATGCAACATCGCATTTTTCAAGCAATCCGATTGCGCCTGATATTCCTGCGCCACATACAGCCTTTTTGCTCCATGAGCCGTCTTTTATACTTTCTGTATCATCATTACAAATTTCTGTCCAATCACCGTTCTTGGTTATACCGATAAGTACAGTGTCAAATTTTTCTCTATCTATATTTTTAATCACCGAATACGCGGACATGCATGAAACTTCATGTTCTGTAGACTGTCCTCCGAATAAAATTGCTACTTTTTTCTTTGCGACCGTGTTCATTTGATTTAGATTCGCTCCTTTGGTAATCCGTTTTTAATGAGTATTTTCTGAAATACTCATATTTTTTCATTATACAACAACAATATTTATTTCTCAATGATTATAAAGGCTTTTTCATGACATGATTACAAAGACTTTTTACGGTAATCACCACATTTACGCCGATGCAACTGTCCGACATATCTCGCAGGGTCTATGCAAAATTTTTGCTACGTGAAACCCCGCTCGGCTGGAAATCCCAGATAAAAAAGTAAAAATTCCCAGTGAGCGGGGTC
>JAFTXL010000175.1 GCA_017464985.1 Clostridia bacterium
TATGGACGATAAAAAAGTCATGGAGCTTATTGAATATGTAGATTCGGTGAACGTGGAATTTGGTGCGACAAAAGAGCGTTATTCGACGTATACGGACGAAGCGAAGAAAATCGCGAAGAAAGCTTTGGAACATGACATGCATCTTTTAATGGCGTCCGTAAAGCATTTGGGTACAGAAAAAAATCTTCAGATATTACAGAGAATATATGAGTATCTTGAATATCGTGTCGCATTGATTTGCGATGTGTCGGTTAATGATATCGTTTCAAACGAAGACTGCACATACAGTCTGAATCTTTCTGACGGAAATAAAATATCATGTGATTACCTTGTAGCAGCTCCCGGCAGGTCAGGCGCGGAGTGGTTTGCAAATGAGTGTGAAAAGCTAGGTATACCGCTCAGCAATAATCAGGTTGATATAGGTGTGCGTGTGGAGCTTCCCGCAGATGTATTTGAAAGCATAACCGATACAGTATATGAGGCAAAGCTTATGTACAGGACAAAGCAGTACGGAGACAAAGTACGTACATTCTGTATGAACCCTTACGGACACGTTGTATCGGAGAACGTTGACGGATGCATTACCGTAAACGGACACAGCTACAGTGACCCCGCACTCAGAAGTAAAAATACAAACTTTGCGCTTCTTGTAAGCAACCGGTTTACAGAACCGTTTACAGAGCCTTACAGATACGGAAAAAGTATCGCGTCGTTTTCAAATATGCTCGGCGGAGGGGTTATAGTGCAGCGTTTCGGCGATCTTGTAAAAGGCGTCCGTACAAATGAGCACCGATTAAAGCAGAGCTTTACAAAACCTACATTGAACGCAACTCCGGGTGATTTAAGCCTTGTGCTGCCTAAGAGACATCTGGACAATATAATCGAAATGATTTATGCGCTCGATAAGATTGCTCCCGGTACCGCAAATTATGATACACTGCTTTACGGTGTGGAGGTCAAATTCTACAGCTCGCGTATAGAGCTTAGCCGCGACCTTGAAACACCGTGCAAGAACATGTTTGCGTGCGGTGACGGCGCAGGCGTCACAAGAGGGCTTTCGCAGGCAGCGGCAAGCGGTGTTCACATAGCAAGAACAATTTCTGCAAGACTTAGCGTAAAATAATACGGTTGAATTATTATAACCAGAAGGATTTTAATATGGGAATTTTATCTGATGCAAAATCTATAGCAGAGCGAGATCCTGCGGCGAGAAATACTCTTGAGGTAATGCTTTTATACCCGGGATTTAAAGCGCTGGTTGACCATAGAATAGCTGCATTTTTTTACAGACATAAAATGTTTTTTATTGCAAGATACGTTTCACAGCGGTCGAGCAGAAAAACGGGAATAGAAATACATCCGGCGGCTAAAATAGGTGACGGACTGTTTATCGACCACGGCCACGGAATAGTAATAGGAGAAACAGCGGTAATAGGCGACAACTGTACAATATACCACCAAGTGACACTTGGCGGTACTGGACGCACTAAGCATATAAAGCGTCATCCTACTGTCGGAAATAATGTTTTGATAGGAGCAGGCGCAAAAATACTGGGACCTGTCACAATAGGTGATAACTGTCTTATAGGGTCAGGTTCCGTTGTGTTGCACGATGTTCCTGCAAATTCTACAGTTACGGGCCTTAAGGCACGTGTGATAAAAACAGACGGTGAGCGTGTTGCTCATTCAATAGACCTTGATCACCATAAAGTTATTGATCCGATTGCGCAGGAGATAAATCAGCTCCGTGCGGAAGTTGAGGAAAACAGAAAAGAAATAGAAAAATTGAAAAAGGAAGGTAATTAAAGATGTCATCGAACAGTACATATGAAAGTCCGCTTAATTCAAGATACGCTTCAAAGGAGATGCAGTATCTATTTTCACCGGATAAGAAATTCAGCACATGGCGCAGACTTTGGATTGCGCTTGCGGAGGCAGAAAAGGAACTCGGCCTTGACATAACTGCCGCGCAGATTGACGAGATGAAACAGCACATAGAAGATATTAATTATGATGTTGCAAAGGCAAGAGAAAAGGAAGTACGCCACGATGTAATGGCGCATGTATACGCATTCGGTGTGCAGTGTCCAACAGCAAAGCCGATAATTCATTTGGGAGCAACTTCGTGCTATGTAGGTGACAATACTGACCTTATCATAATGAATGAAGCAATGGAGTTAATTAGAAAGAAACTCATTGCATGTATTTCAGTTCTCAGCGATTTTGTTATTAAGTATAGAGATTTGCCGACACTCGGCTTTACTCATTTTCAGCCGGCTCAGCTTACTACTGTCGGAAAGCGTGCATCACTTTGGCTTCAGGATTTGGTAATGGATCTTGAAGATGTTGAGTATGTGATTTCAAAGAGAAAACTCTTAGGTTCAAAAGGCACAACAGGAACTCAGGCAAGCTTTATGGAGCTTTTTGACGGTGATACACAGAAAGTCAAAAAGCTAGATGAGCTTATTGCGGAGAAAATGGGATACAGCGCTGTTTATCCTGTATCAGGTCAGACATATTCAAGAAAAGTTGACAGCATGATGCTGAATGTACTTGCAGGCATTGCTCAGTCAGCTCACAAATTCAGCAATGATATCAGACTTTTGCAGAATCTGAAAGAGATTGAAGAGCCGTTTGAAAAGTCACAGATAGGTTCTTCTGCAATGGCATATAAGAGAAATCCGATGAGAAGCGAACGTATCGCGGCGCTTTCAAGATATGTAATGATTGATTCTCTTAACCCTGCAATGACAGCGGCAGAGCAATGGTTTGAGAGAACTCTTGATGATTCTGCAAACAGACGTATAAGCGTAGCAGAAGCATTCCTCGCAACAGACGCGATTTTGTCTGTATATCTCAATGTTGCAGGCGGACTTGTAGTATACCCCAAGACTATCGAAGCGAGAATTATGCGTGAGCTTCCTTTTATGGCTACGGAAAACATTATGATGGACGCTGTAAAGCGCGGGGGAGACCGCCAGGAAATCCATGAAAAAATAAGAACTCTTTCAATGCAGGCAGGCGCGAGAGTAAAGGTTGAGGGACTTGACAATGACCTTATCGAGCGTATCGCAGCAGATGAATCATTCGGTTTGTCCTTAGAGGAGCTTAAGGCTACTCTTGAACCGTCAAAGTATGTCGGACGTGCGCCGCAGCAGGCAGAAGAGTATGCAATGTGGGTTAAAGAAAATATTCTTAAAGATGAAAGTGAAATAAATACGTCATCAGAGCTTAGTGTGTAATTTTAAATGACGCAGGAACACAGGTTGCTCCTGCGGTTTTTTTATCAGGCGTTGTATTTTCAGCGGGAAAAGAGGCGTTATTGTGAAAAAAGTAAGCAGTATTCTGTGGGGAATTGTTTTAGTTGCTGCGGGCGTTATTTTTGCCCTTAATGCATTTGATATTACCGATATAAACATATTTTTTGACGGTTGGTGGACTTTGATTATCATAGTTCCGTGTGTAATAGGATTGTTTTCTGAGCGTGAAAAAACAGGAAATATTATCGGTATCGCGGTAGGTGTGTTTTTGCTTTTATGCTGTCAGGATATCCTTGAATTCAGTATGCTTTGGAAATTGCTTATTCCTGCAATTATTGTGATTATAGGCATTAAATTGGTGTTAAGCGGCATTTTCGGAAATAAAACAAATGAGATTTTTACAAAGATGAAGAAAGAGGGTAAGCTGCCGAATGTAGGCTGCGCTACTTTCTCGGGCAATAATATGAACTTTGACGGAGAGGCTTTTGAGGGTGCCGAGCTTACGGCAACATTCGGCGGACTGAAATGTGATTTAAGAAATGCAATTATTGAGAAAGACTGCGCAATTGAAGTCAATGCTATTTTCGGAGGTATTGATATTCTGGTTCCCGACTATGTGAATGTTAAGGTCAATTCAAATTCTATCTTCGGCGGAATTTCAAATAAGACTGCCGCGAAGAAAGACGCTGTTACAATATATGTCAGCGGAACATGCATGTTTGGGGGAGTAGAAATAAAATGACATCGTTTCAAAAAATAATTAAGTATTTTGCAATAACTCTTGCTGTGTGTATTATCGTTGGAATTTTCGGAGGTATATTGCGTATTGCAGGGATTTTCAGTTTCTTTTCCGGAAACAGCGCTGTTTTGGATGATGTGAAAACGTATTCCGTGTCACAGGATATTACATCGATTGATATCGATATCAGTGCTGCTGATTTTAAAATAACATCAGATAGTGTTTTTTCTGTTGAAAGCAATCTTGAGTATCTGACAGTAGAAGAAAACGGCAGAACTCTTGTAATTAAAGAAACCAAGAAATTCAAAACAAATTACAGTGATGCTGTTTTAAATATTTATATACCTGACGGAACTGTATTTGAAAATGCGGAAATTACAACCGGTGCAGGTATAGTATCAATTGACGTGCTTTCAGCTGAAAGTCTCAAGCTTGAGCTAGGCGCCGGAGCAGTTAGAATTGCTGAATTGAACGCAAGCTCGAAAGCCGAGATAAGCGGAGGCGCCGGAGAGGTTAATATTTCGGGCGGTACACTTTATAACATTGATTTGGATATGGGTGTAGGCGAGCTGAATTTAACTGCCGCATTACTTGGCGAAAGCGAATTGAACTACGGTGTCGGAGAGGCAAATGTGGTGCTTGTCGGGACAAAAGATGATTACATTATTGAAATTGATAAAGGTCTCGGAGATGTTACAGTTGACGGCAGCGAGATGCGCGACGGAAGCGTATACGGCAGCGGAGATAATGAAATTGATATATCAGGCGGTGTAGGCGCTGTTAAAGTCAGTTTTAAGGAGAGAGCTGTATGAACAATATTATTGAAATAAAAAATCTGTGTAAGAGTTACGGCGATGTAAAGGCCGTGCAGGATCTCAGCTTCTGCGTAAAACAGGGTGAGCTTTTTGCTTTTTTAGGCGTCAACGGCGCAGGAAAATCAACCTCGATATCAATTATGTGCGGACAGCTTGCAAAGGACAGCGGCAAAGTTATTATTGACGGCAATGATATTGACAGCAATACAGATGCGGTAAAACGTGATTTAGGCGTCGTTTTTCAAAATTCGGTTTTGGATATGTCTTTGTCTGTAAAAGATAATTTAGAGAGCCGTGCTGCTCTTTACGGCATTACAGGTAACGCGTTTAAAACGAGATTATCGGAGCTTGCTGAGCTTCTGGAATTCAGTGATTTGATGAAAAGGGCGGTAGGAAAGCTGTCAGGAGGCCAGAGACGAAGAATTGATATTGCGCGTGCGCTGATTCACAATCCTAAAATTCTTATTTTAGATGAGCCGACTACAGGTCTTGATCCGCAGACGAGAAAAATACTTTGGAATGTCATTTATGATTTGAGAAAAAAGGACAATATGACTGTATTTCTCACTACTCATTATATGGAAGAAGCTGCCGATGCCGATTACGTTATAATACTTGACGGCGGAAAAATCTCAGCACAGGGTACACCTCTTGAATTAAAAAATACATACACAGGCGATTTTATTACCATATATGGAATTACTGAAGAACAGGCAAAGAGCTTTGGTAAGCCATATGAGCAGATACGCGATGCTTACCGTATATCCGTTTCTGATACTGAGGAAGCTACTTCGTTGATTTGTAAAAATCCTGAGCTGTTTTGTGATTATGAAATTACAAAGGGAAAAATGGACGATGTATTTCTTGCTGTTACGGGTAAGAAACTTACGGGAGGTACAAAATAATGAACGGATTGTATGCGCTTATAAAGAGAAATACGAAGCTTTTTTTCAAGGATAAAGGCATGTTTTTTACATCGCTGATAACTCCTGTTATATTGCTTGTTCTGTATATGACATTTTTGTCGAATGTATATCACGACAGCTTTTTATCGGCGATGCCTGACGGATTTGCTGTTGATGAAAAATTGCTGAACGGTATTGTAGGCGGTCAGCTTGTGTCATCACTGCTTGCGGTATGCTGTGTGACTGTTTCCTTTTGTTCCAATATGCTTATGGTGCAGGACAAGGTTACCGGCGCGCGCAAAGACCTGACTGTTACTCCTGTAAAGGGTTCTGTAATGGCGCTCGGATACTATGTCTCGACAGCGATTTCAACTTTGATAATCTGCTTTATCGCTGTGATTGCCGGGTTGATTTATCTTGCGAATGTAGGTTGGTACTTAAGTGGTACGGACATACTTTATATTTTTCTAGACGTTTTTTTGCTTGTCATGTTCGGTACAGCGCTGTCATCAATTATTAACTTTTCCCTGTCTTCCCAAGGTCAGATTTCTGCTGTAGGAACAATTATCAGCGCAGGTTACGGCTTCATATGCGGAGCGTACATGCCGATGTCACAATTCAGTGATGGTCTGCAGAAAGCACTGTCATTTCTGCCGGGTACATACGGAACTGTACTTGTCCGCAATCATACAATGCAAGGTGCTTTTGCGGAAATGGAAAAGCAGGGGTTTCCTGCGGGAGTTGTTGATGACATAAAAGACAGTATTGACTGCAATATTTATTTCTTTGGGGATAAGGTGGAACTCGGCACGATGTATGCGATACTCGGCGGAACTGTAGCTGTGCTGATTGCGGTATATGTACTGATAAATGTTTTTCTCGGTAAAAAAGCTAAGTAGTCTTTTCTCAAATGTAAATAATAAGAGAGTGATACAAGTGAATATAAATGACAGAATCAAAGCGGAACTGTATGCTATGCAGGATTTAAAATATAAAGAATTTCAATGCGCTCTTATGCCGACGGTAAATCCCGATACGGTAATCGGTGTCAGGACGCCGAAGCTCCGCGCGTTTGCTAAGGCATTGTCTAAAGAAGAAACAATCGGCGAATTTCTTGAATGTCTGCCTCATCAATACTATGAGGAGAACAATATTCACGGTTTTATAATCGAACAGATTAATGATTATGACAAATGTATTGCTGAAATCGACCGTTTTTTGACGTATGTCGATAATTGGGCAACATGTGATACGATGCGTCCTAAATGCCTTAAAAAGCATACTGAGACGCTTATTTTTGAAATTAAAAGATGGCTTTCGTCAGAACGTGTATATACGGTGCGCTTCGGTATAGGAATGCTTATGGCGCATTATTTGGATGAATTATTTAAAGTAGAATATCACGACTTGGTTGCCTCAATAATAAGCGGTGAATATTATGTGAATATGATGATTGCCTGGTATTTTGCGACGGCACTCGCCAAACAATATGAACTGACTTTGCCGTACCTTGCGCAGAAACGTTTGCCAATATGGGTTCATAACAAAACAATTCAGAAAGCTGTAGAAAGTTACCGTATAACAGATGAGCAGAAAACGAGTTTGCGCGGATTAAGAATAAAAAGCAAATAAAGGAGCATGAATAAAATACCAGCCGGCGCCGAAAAGCGCCGGCTGGTAAGTGCCGATTTTTCAAATTATTTCTGTCTCACTTTATGTTTAA
>JAFTXL010000176.1 GCA_017464985.1 Clostridia bacterium
TACAAGCACCGCTGATAGAGTCGCTGCGCTCATTCAATGGTGCTTTTTTTATTCAGTAGCAGAAGCAGATGATGTTGCTTCTGTTGCTGATGCTGTTTCTGTTTCTTCCGGCAGAGTTCCTATCCAATAATAATTGTAATAGTTTTCCCGAAATACATGCAAATATTCTAGTTCTGCGTGGATATTACTTCCGCTTGCTAAGATATAGCTGTTCAGAGAAGTTTGTTCATTGCCGTGTTGGATAATCGGAGAATAATATAAATTATTATCTGTTGAGATATTCAATTCTTCGGGAACAAATTTTATAAACTTCTTTAAATATAATATCTCCTTCTTCTAAAATACCAATTGCAGAATCTGATGAAGTTATGTAAACCCCGTCAGATACTTTTATAAATTTCTGAAGTTTCAGCTTATTATTATTTCTGGTTGCCCAGCAGCCTGCCATTCTGATATCTATTTGTGCATTTTCACTGGTTTTCACTTCATTTTCATATAATTCTGATGTCAAAGCTATTAATTCCAAATAAGACGACTGACCTTTAAAATAGTTGTCCACTGTTTCTTCTACTATGTCAAAACGGCTTTGCCAGGAGTTTTCATCTTCGGATATTATATAAAGTTCAGATTGTACACAGTTGCCATTATAATTATAATAACCGATTGATAAATCTAATTTTTCATTTTCTATAAATTCATCGATATTGCCCATTAATGTAAAATTTTAAAATAAAAAATCCTCGCAGCGTATACTGCAAGGATTTATGACTCCTAGGGGAATCGAACCCCTGTTTCCGCCGTGAGAGGGCGGCGTCTTAGCCTCTTGACCAAGGAGCCAAATAGAAGCGCTTTCAGAACTGAAAGCTTTGACATTATAACCTATGTATTGTAAAATAGCAATACCTAATTTTAAAATTTTTTTAATTTTTTTATAAATGAGGAATGACGATTGAAATTACCTGAGGAATTTGAAAATAAATTAAAAAACCTTTTGGGTGAGGACGAGTTTAGCGAGTATAAAAATGTCCTTGATGATGAGCGTTTTTACGGTTTTCGAGCAAATACTTTAAAAATTTCATTTGATGAGTTTAAAAAGATTGCGTGTGAATCATTGGGCGCATATGCAAATGTGCCGTGGTGTTCTGACGGATTGTACTATAAAGACAGTTTCCCCGGAAGACATCCGTATTACCATGCAGGTTTGTATTATATACAGGAGCCAAGTGCTATGTATCCGGGTGCATCACTTAAACCTGAGCCGGGGGAAAGAGTTCTTGATATATGCGCTGCGCCGGGCGGAAAAACAGTTCAGCTTGCATCTGCCATGAAAGGTGAGGGTATACTTGTTTCAAACGATATAAGTGAAGAACGCGTAAAAGCTCTTGTAAAAAATGTCGAACTCACCGGAGCAAAGAATGTAATAATCACAAACGAGACGCCTGAGAATCTCAGTAAAAATTTTGAAGGCTGGTTTGATAAAATTTTAGTTGATGCTCCGTGTTCCGGAGAGGGTATGTTTCGTAAAGACGAAGAAGCAGTAAAGAGCTGGGAGAATTTTAAAACAGAAAAATGCCGCGGTATGCAGGATTCGATTTTAGAAAGCGTACATAAAATGCTGAAACCGGGCGGTATTTTACTTTATTCTACATGTACTTTTTCACCGCTTGAAAACGAACAGACAATATCCGATTTTATGGACAGATACGGCTGCTATGAGACGCTGCCGCTGGAAAAATGCGGCGGGATTTGCGATGCAAATCCCGCGTGGTGTGAAAACGGCGTTTCTAACTGTATAGAAAACGCCGCAAGGCTTTGGCCTCATAAGATTAAGGGCGAGGGGCATTTTACAGCGCTTCTCAGAAAGAAAACCGCGGAGGAGACAGAAGGCATGGGCGGTTTAGAAGACGATTGTGCGGACGGTATAAATGGCGGTTTCCCGAAAAGCAGACGCGCTGAAAAAAAGAAAAAAGATAAACCTCGCAGTTTCAGAAAAATTCAGGGAACCCCTGATTCTGTATCTGTATTTTATAAAAAATATATGAGAAGCGTGCCGAATGACGGATGTTATTTCATAATGGGAACAAATCTGTATTATCTTCCGGAAGAACCGCCAATGCTCGACGGCCTTAAGATCGCAAGAGCCGGAGTATATATGGGTTCTGTTGAGTATGAATCGTTTAAACCGTCACATCCTTTTGCGATGACGCTGACGGCATCCGATTTTAAAACAGTGATTGATATGACAGCTTGCGGAGAAAGTATTCAAAGATATCTTAAGGGAGAAACATTGTCAAATGTCGGTGATGACTGTAAAGTATACAGAAACGGTGAGATATGCGGACTATATGATCTTCCGGACGGCTACGCCGCAATATGTGTTGATATGCACATTGTAGGATTGGGCAGAATACAGGGAGGATGTATAAAAAATTTGTATCCTAAAGGCTGGAGGCGTATGCGTTGAGAATTGATAAATTACTGTCTAACATGGGGTACGGGTCGCGCAAGGA
>JAFTXL010000015.1 GCA_017464985.1 Clostridia bacterium
AGGAATCATTAATATTGATGAAAATTCTATAATAGAATTTATTGAGGAATATCAAAATACTGTTTCACTTACAAGCAGTGAGATATGTGTATTGGGTGAGATGCTCAGAATTGCGTTGCTGTACAGAATATCCGTGCTTTGTGAAGAAGCCGAGAAAATGCATTGCGAAAGGGAAGAAGCAGGCAAAATATTCAAGCGTTTTAATGAGTATATATCGGATATCAAAGACGGAGAAAACGACAGGAAAAGAGCAATTGATGTATGGCTTTCGAGTACGGAGGAGCTTACACCTGTACTTGCCGAAACTGTATTGAGACTTGCAGCAAAGGAAAAAGGAGATACAGGTGAGTTCAGACGCATACTCGAAATGAAACTTGCGGGAAGACATACTACGATAGATAAAATGCTTGCTGCGGAGAGGTCTTTGCGTACATCTATGGGTGTGTCATGCGGTAATGCCGTTCAGTCACTTAATAGATTGGGTTCTTTTGACTGGGATACAGTGAGCTCAAGGCTTTCAACTGTGGAACGTATTCTTGAGAATGACCCTTGCGGAATATATCCGCAAATGGACAGGGACAGCAGAAGTTATTATGTCAGATGCGCTGAACATATAGCGAGAGAGATTGATGTGTCGCAGGAGGCTGTCGTACTTGCTGCTGTAAAAGAATCTGAAAAGCATTTTTCAGGCAATGTGAAAGAAAAAAAAGCCCATGTGGGTTATTATCTTTGCGGAGACGGCATCCGTGTGTTATACAAGGGGTTAAAGCACAAATTTAAAGTGAATATGCCTAAAAGGCCGAGAGGTGCCGCGGCTGCGGCGGCTTTTATGGCAGGTACCGCAACGCTTGCCGCAGCCGCGGTGTTTATTGCCGGTGTATTGATTATTCGCGATATAGCAGTCAGATGGGACAGCGTTTATATGCATCTTATAACGGGTGTTTTGACTGTGATTCCATGTATTGTGGTATTTATGAATATGGCAGTAAGCATTGTACAATGGATTTTCGCAAAGATGTATAAACCGCTTGTATTGCCGTCAATGGATTTCAGCACTGGAATACCTGATGGTTATAAGACATTTTTTGTAATGCCTGTTCTTATGAAAAATTCAGAACGTGTTAAAGAAATTATGCGTGAGATTGAAATAATTTCACTTGCAAACCGTGATAAAAATATATATTTTGCAGTCGTTGCAGATAGTGCCGAATGTGATTCGGAACATGCCGTGTGGGATGAAGATGTCAGCCGTACCGGCATGGAGGAGGCAGCAAGACTTAACAGGAAATATGGCACAGTCCGGGAAGACGGAACTGTGCAGGACAGATTTTTCTTTTTTTACAGACCGAGAAAATGGCATAAATGTGAAAATAAGTGGATAGGACGCGAAAGGAAAAGAGGCGCGTTGATCGACTTTAATATGCTTGTGACGGGAAGAGAAGACCATAATCTTTTGGGGATGACAAAGAATGTACCGCAAGTAAAATTTGTTATCACGGTAGACGCGGATACGAGGATTCCTAATGATACTATAAGAAAAATGGCGGCAATAATGGCGCATCCTATCAATCAGCCTGAAATTGATACAAGCGGGGGATGTCCGTGTGTTGTTTCAGGTTACGGAATACTTCAGCCTGCTGTCATGACGGAGCCTTTGAGAGAAAAAAGAACTGCATTTGCGGAGATATATACGGGAGAAGTCGGTGTGGATGCGTATTTCGCGAGAAATTCTGACTTTTATTTTGATGCATGTCTTGAGGGAATTTATACAGGAAAAGGCATGTACGATCCTGCCGTGTTTAATGAAATAGCGGAAAATACATTCCGGGATGAAACTGTACTCAGCCATGATCTGCTTGAAGGTTCTTATATGAGAACGGCGTTTACTTCAAATATAACTATTTATGACGGTTTCCCAGGAAATTACGGCGCATATATAAAACGACAGCACAGATGGATTCGCGGTGACTGGCAGCTTTTACCTTATAAAAAAAGACATTTTGTAAACCGTGTCGGAAGAAAGGTCGAAAATCCGCTCAATTTTATATCACTTTATAAAATCACAAACAATCTGCAGCGCAGCCTTGCTAAACCTGCGGCGTTGATTCTTTTTGCCGCGGGAATGTGGTTTATGCCTGAACTTTTTCTTTTATGGCATGCAATTATGTTTGCGTATGTGTTTTTACCGTTCTTTATGGCTCCGTCGATGAAGTGTCTGAAAAAGTGTGCGGCAGAGCTGTGCTTCCTGCCGCATGAGGCATATATATCGGCTGATGCGTGTGTAAGAACGCTTTGGAGAATAAATGTAAGCCATAAGCATTTATTGCAATGGGTTACGGCAGCTGATGCCGAAAAAATTTCAGGTAAAACCGCGGCATCGTATTTTAAAATGATGTGGCCTTGTGTTCTTTCCGGGTTATTGATTCCGGGTTTATACGGTGTACTGTGGCTGTTTGCTCCTTATACCGCGTGGTATCTGAGCAAGGCGCGAAAAGAGGAAAAAAACGATTGTAAGCATCGCAGGGAGATAATGGCGTATACACGCAGAATGTGGGGCTTTTATGAAGAATATGCGGCGGATAATTCGTTTTTGCCTCCGGATAATGTGCAGTTTGCGCCGGAGCACAAAGTGGCGGAGAGAACATCGCCTACAAATATTGGATTTTATATATTGTGCACAGCAACTGCTGCAAGACTCGGATTTATAACGCTGTGCGATGCGGTGTTTTATATTACAAATACTGTGAATACAATTGACAGGCTCGAAAAGTGGAACGGACATCTTTTTAATTGGTACGGCACACAAAAGCTTGATGTGTTAAATCCTGCTTTTGTGTCAACTGTAGACAGCGGAAATTTAGCTGTTTGTATGATATGTGCGGCAGGACTGCTTGCAGAAGAAAGAGAACTTTACGGAAACAGTCCGGATGATATTATACACAGGAGATTTAACGGAATAAGGTCGCTTGCTGACATAATTGCCGAAACAGGTTCTGCAGGAGATGTGAAGGGCCTGCACATTCCTGATGAAATAGACCGTGGTAATTTGCAGGAGTGGAAGGCAGTTCTAAGTGAGTGCATTGATTTCTGTAAAGAATCAAACGCGCATAAAGCTCAGTCAAAAAATGAAGCTGATATCTGGATAAAACGTCTGGAGGTTACGGCAGAGACTTTTCTGGAGGAAGCAGATAAAAAGAATGCAGACTGCGGACAGTTTAATCACGGATGTGTCTTGTGTGATACGAAGCAGATAGAAAAAAGACTTAATGATTTTGCGTACGGTATGGATTTTTCTGTACTGTATGATATGAAAAAAGGCTGTTTTTCTACCGGCTATATTATGCGTGATAACCGTATGGCAAATTCTTTTTATGATGTTGCCGTATCGGAAGCAAGACTTTCTGTTTATTTTGCTGTAGCAAAAGGAGATGTTCCGCCTGAGGCGTTTTTCAGACCTGCAAGGAGATTTCTGAAAAACGGACGTGGTGTTTTACGCTCGTGGTCAGGTACTGCTTTTGAATACCTTCTTCCTGAGCTGTTTTTCAGGGCGTATCCGGGACTTTTATGGGACAAGACGATAGATATGATGATTGAGTCTCAGACAAAATACGGCGAGGAAAAAGGTGTTCCGTGGGGTATTTCGGAGTCGGGATACAATATGCGCGATGTGAATTTAAATTATAAATACAAAGCACACGGTGTTCCCGAGCTCGGTATGCACCGTGAAAAGAACAACGAACTTGTTATAGCTCCTTATGCAAGTATTATGGCGATAGAGCATGCACCGTGTCTTGTTATCGAAAATATGAAAAAGCTGAAAGAAGTAAATGCTTTCGGCAGATACGGTTTTTACGAAGCTGTGGATTTTACTGACGACAGAAAAGGTGTTGTTTCAAGCTACATGGCGCATCATATAGGCATGGCATTTGCCGGATGTGTAAACTACCTTGAGGACGGTGTTATTGGAAATGTATTTTCAAATGTTCCGGAG
>JAFTXL010000177.1 GCA_017464985.1 Clostridia bacterium
AACGCAAAGGCAATGAGGGAGGTCAATAATCAACACAACCGCGCGATTAACATTGATGTTGCAAATTATGATAAGGTTTCAATATCAAACAGCAGGCATCTTGCGGCTATAAGATTTTTACTAGAAAATGATTTGTATGATTCTCTGCCTGAGGAACTCAGATGTGTTGCCGATGCGAGAATGAAATATCCCGATGCAAGTCTTGTTGTTCTCGGTGAAAAGGTGATACCGCCTCTAAGCAAAGCCGGCATCAACCACAGACTGAAAAAACTCATGCAAACAGCAGGGGACGCGGGATATGAGATGTAATGTGCTTGTATAAGAACTAAAAACAGCTCAGGCTGTTTTTTTTTTTGCGGTTTTTCTGATATTATTTCCCGTTTTGTAGGCAAAAGCCGGGAAATAATATATCATTATCGGTGTGAAGAAATTTAGTGAAACTTGAAAGAGGAGAACACGGCAAATGCGTTTTGTTTTTTTGCTTTTGCTGTGACAAGGAGAAAATTTATGGAAATAACTATAAGCCGTGCGGATAATATATTGATTATAAAGATAACCGGTGAGCTTGATCACCACTGTGCAGATTCTGTCAGACAGAGGATAGACAGAGAGCTTATGAAAATACAGACGAGATATGTGATATTTGATTTTTCTGAGCTTTCTTTTATGGACAGTTCGGGGATAGGTATGCTTATGGGCAGATATAAAACAGTAAAACATCTGGGAGGCAGAGCAGGAATAGTTCTTGGTTCGTCTGCTGAACATGACCGTTATGGTATGCCTATGCCGTCGTCTATTGAGAGAATACTTGATATGTCAGGCGTATTTAAATGTATGCAACGTTATGACGATATATACAGCGCCGTGGTGCAGATAGGAGGATAATGTATGGAAGCGAGAAATAGTGTAACAGCAGAGTTTATTGCAGTTTCGGAAAATGAAGCGCTTGCGCGTACTATTGTTTCTGTATTCGTTTTGGAAGCTGATCCTGATATGGAGCTGCTTTCTGATATCCGCACTGCTGTCAGCGAAGCAGTTACGAATTCAATAATTCACGGTTATAACAGCTGCGCGGTTTCTGATGATGGAAATGATAATATAATAAAAATGACGTGTATTCGTGAAAATAATGACCTTGACATATATATAGAAGATTACGGCTGCGGAATATCAGATATTGAAAAAGCTATGCGGCCTATGTTTACTACTGCTCCTGAGCTGGAAAGGTCAGGCCTCGGTTTTACCATTATGGAATCATTTATGGATTATCTTGATGTTCAGTCAAAACCTGATGAGGGGACGGTAGTACATATGAGAAAATCATTATGTATTGAGCCGAAAGAACAGGAGTAAATGAATTCTTATATGTTTATTTTGTGCATTCAGTAATTGATGTGTTTTATTTATGAATTAATTTTGCCGCACAAAGTTTCGTACATGCTGCGAAAAGGTGAAATATTTTATGAATACAGACGAAAGAAAGATAAAGGAGCAGCTCATAATGAGAGCTGCTGCTGGAGATGAAGATGCACTTGATGAAGCAGTAAAAGAAAACATGGGTCTTGTGAGAAGTATTGTGCGCAGATTTTTGGGGAGAGGCTGTGACGCGGAAGATCTGGTACAGATAGGTTCCATAGGTCTTATAAAAGCAATAAGAAATTTTAATACTGATTATAATGTTTGTTTTTCAACATATGCAGTTCCTATGATTGCAGGTGAGATAAAGCGTTTTTTACGTGATGATGGGCCTGTGAAAGTTTCAAGGAGCATAAAGGAGCTGTATGCCAAGATTAAAAGTGTATCTGAGGAACTCAGGGCAGGGCTTAAGCGAGAACCGTATCCTGCTGAAATTGCTTCAATGATAGATGTCGATGTATCAGATGTGATAATGGCACTCGAAGCAGTTCAGCCTGTAGAATCTATATACAGTCAGGCGCAGGACGGAAGCGGAGGCTCTGTATGTCTACTCGACAGGATAGCTAATAACGAAGGCGTATCTACAGGACAGTTTGAGGTGATGCGTGACGGCACCGGTGATTTTGAACAGCTCATAGATAGTATAACGTTATCTGAAATTATGCAAAAACTTTCAGATGAAGAACAGAAAATTATAAAATTGAGGTATTTTAAGGGAATTACACAGACACATGCGGCTAAGCTTCTGGGAATATCTCAGGTTCAGGTATCGAGGCTTGAAAAAAAGATTTTGAGCAAAATGAAAGTATTGCTGCAAGCGTAACTGTTTAATTCATGAATATAAATTTGTATGAATTTATCGGACAAGAGACATACTATGAACGCAATAAATATAAAAAGGTGATATGTCTTGAGTAGTGATAATCTTACAAAACTTAACGGAAAACAGTATGAGACTATGAAAGAACAGCGCTCCATGAAGTCCAAAACGTGGTTTAACTGTATGATGGCATTTATAATCGGGGGCGTTATTTGCATTATAGCTCAGATTTTTAAGGATATTATTTCTTCCCCTAAACTTGCGGAGTTGCTTGGCGTAAAAAGTGAAGAAGATTCTTCATCACTTACGGTGCTGTTTATGGTATTTTTAGGTGTTTTGCTTACTGCATTAAATGTGTATGACAATATCGGAAAAGTAGCAGGTGCGGGCTCGATTGTTCCCATAACAGGCTTTGCAAATTCAATTGCGTCTCCTGCTATGGAATTCAGATCAGAGGGACATATACTCGGTGTAGGCGCACAGATGTTTGTCTGCGCAGGTCCGGTTTTGGTATTTGGTACCGCTGCTTCTGTTATTGCAGGTTTGTTTTATTTTCTTATTACAAAAGGCTGAACTAAGGAGGTAAAATAATGGCACATAAAAAAGGTAATCAGACATTTATACTTGATAAAGATGTAATTATGCGTCACGCCGAATGTATCGTAGGTCAGAAAGAATCGGAGGGCCCTTTAGGAGCATACTTTGACCAAAAAGAAGACGATGATTTTGGTATGGATACATGGGAGAAAGGTGAAGCGAAATTTGTTGAGTCCACATATAAAAAGCTTCTTTCAAGATGTGATGTGGAAGAGAATCTGATTGACTGCATATTGGCAGGAGATCTTTTGAATCAGTGTACTTCATCTGCCTGCGGATTAAAAGAAAGCGGCAGACCGTTTTTAGGAATGTTTGGTGCTTGTTCCACTATGGCAGAGTCGCTTGTCACAGGTTCATTGCTTATTGATGGCGGTGGAATGAACAATGTTGTCTGCATGACTTCAAGTAATTTTTGCTCGGCAGAAAAACAGTTTCGCTTTCCTTTGGAACTCGGAAGCCAAAGAGCGCCTAATTCTCAGTGGACCGTAACTGGTTCAGGTGCAGTGCTTTTGTCGTCAGGCGGCAACGGACCGCGTATTACATCCGTTACACCAGGAATTATAAGCAACTATGAAATATCGGATACAAACAACATGGGGGCTGCCATGGCTCCTGCCGCAGCGTCTACAATCCTCGCTCATTTGGGAGATCTTGAAAGGGATATCTCTTATTACGACCTAGTGGTGACAGGTGATCTGGGTATTACGGGAAAACAGCTTTGCCGTGATATATTGAAAATGCACGGCATCAATGCGCCGACAGGACTTTACGATGATTGCGGTGCGATGATATTTGATCCTGTACAGGGCACATGTGCCGGCGGAAGCGGCTGCGGCTGCAGCGCTTCTGTGCTTGCCGGATATCTTATGAAAGAATTGAATAAAGCAAATATAAATAAACTTCTGTTTGTTGCGACAGGTGCACTTATGAGTACCGTATCGACAAAGCAGGGTGAATCTATTTTGGGCATTGCCCATGCTGTTGCCATAGAAAATATATAACGGAGGGTTCTCGTATGGATATATTTTTGAAGTATCTTGGTGTTTTTGTAGTAGGCGGAATTCTTTGTGCAATAGCGCAGATATTGATAGATAAGACAAAGATGACATCGACAAGGATACTTGTTTTATATGTTGTTACAGGCGTTTTTCTGTCTGCAATAGGTGTGTACGATTATATCGTAAGATGGGGCGGTACAGGCGCTACCATACCTCTTATGGGTTTCGGACATTCTCTTTGTAGAGGTGTTTTTTCTGCTGTCGATGAATACGGTTTCAGAGGAATTTTTACAGGAGGTCTGGCTGACGTTGCCACCGGAATTGTAATGGCTGTATTTTTTGGATTGATAGCTTCTTTTGTTTCTAAACCGAAAAGTAAAAACAGAAGCAGAAACGGAGGATAAATGCAATGT
>JAFTXL010000178.1 GCA_017464985.1 Clostridia bacterium
ATCAATCATTTTTCCTGAGTCATAATCCATCATAAATGAATTTATAAGCATCGCCGGCTGCGCAACATATAAAATCAGATTTGCAAGACCTTTTGCGAATTTTTCTTCACCAAAATTCATTTTTTTAAAAATAAATCCCGGTATAAGCATTATAACCAATATAAGAACCTGATTTAAAAGTGCTAAAACTTCTGTAGTACCTATCATTTACTTTCCCACTCTTTTCTGCTCATAATTACCTGACGAGGTTTGCTGCCCTCTGATTTTGATAAAAGGCCGCGTTCTTCAAGTGTATCAATAATTCTACCGGCTCTTGAAAAACCTATTTTTAATTTCCGCTGCAAAAACGAAGCTGAAAGCTGATTAAATTCAAACGCGAGTTCCGCAGCTTCCTGAATGAGCGCGGCATCTGCATCAGATTCTTCGTCACCGTCAGAAGATTTTGAAACATTGCCTCCATCCTTAACAGTATTTTCTATTGACTCTGCAACCTCACTGCTGTATTCAGCTGCTCCGTAAGAAGATTTAATAAAATCAACAAGCGCTTCTACCTCACTGTCATCAACAAATGCACCCTGAACACGCTTTGCTTTTGCCTGACCAAGAGGCTGGTACAGCATATCTCCCCTGCCGAGAAGTTTTTCAGCTCCGGCCGTATCAAGAATAGTTCTTGAGTCAAATTGAGAAGCCACAGCAAACGCAACTCGTGACGGAATATTTGCTTTAATCAGACCTGTAATGACATCAACAGACGGACGCTGTGTCGCAATTACCAGATGAACACCTGCCGCTCTTGCCTTTTGCGCAAGGCGTATAATTGAAGCTTCAACATCATGCGAAGCCGCCATCATCAGATCAGCTAGCTCATCAACAATTATTACAATTTGAGGTTCTTTTTGAATCGATCCGTTTGATTCAGCAGCAACTGCTCTGTTATATGATCGCAGATCTCTCACATTATACTGAGCAAACATATTATATCTTCTGTCAACTTCTCTTACAGCCCACGCAAGCGCTGCCGAAGCTTTCTTCGGATCTGTTACAACAGGAATCAAAAGATGCGGTATGCCGTTATATATACCGAGCTCAACTACCTTCGGATCTATCATTATAAATTTAACTTCATCAGGTGATGCTCCGTAAAGAATTGATGCGATTATCGTATTGATACATACACTCTTTCCCGAACCTGTGGAACCGGCAATGAGCATATGCGGCATTTTTTCAATATCACCTACTACAACATTACCGTTTAAATCAACACCGAGAGCAAACGCAAGTTTAGAGGATGCATTTCTGTATGCATCAGAATTTAATACATTACACAGATAAACAGTATCTATTTTGCTGTTCGGTATTTCTATTCCGATTGCAGCTTTTCCAGGGATAGGAGCTTCCATTCTGACGCCTGACGACGCAAGATTCAACGCTATATCATCAGTAAGCGCCACAATTCTACTTATCTTAATACCGATATCCGGCTGGAATTCAAATCGCGTAACAGCAGGACCTTTTGTTATACCTGTTATTTTGACACCTATACCAAAGCTTTTTAATGTCTCTACAAGTTTCTGAGCTTTTTCCTCTTCCTCAGGACCCGGCTCGCACAATCTTCGCAAAGAATCTCTTCCGTTTCCCATATGAGCAGGTTTAATCAGATCAATCGACGGGTATTTGTATTCCCTGCTTATTTTAAGCTCCGCATTTATTTCATTACTTTCTTTTTTTTTTGAGACCCGAAAGAGCCTTTGAAAAGAATCCGCCTATTTTGCTTTTTTCTTTTTCTGACTGTGTACTGTATAACTCATCAAGTTTTTCTTCACTTGCATTTACAGCATCAACAGTCGGAATGTTGTCTTCAACGCCATCAGACACAACTTCTTCTCTGACTGAAGCAGAATCTTCTGTTTCATAATCCACACCGCATGAACTGTCAATATCACCACTTACAGACTCCTCAAGATGTTCTTCCTCGCTTGCAGATACCTGCTCACTTAATTCTTCAACATCTCTGATAACGTGAATCCGCTTTCTTCTGGATGATGAAATTCTTTCAGATACTGCACGCGCAATATCCTCAGATTCTTTTTCCATTTCCTGAACTTCAACATCTGCAAACTGAGTATTATCCCCGTCCTCATTTTCAGTTTCAGATATAGCCTCAGGACTCTCTGTTCCCGGCGTTACATCCGTATCTTTCTCCACAGCTGTCTCTGCTGTATCTACTGCATTTGCTATCTCTGTTGACGTAGCCGAAACCTCATCTTTATCTTCATTCACTGCTTCACTTTCCGTTTTCTCAGAGTCCGACGGTGTTTCTTTTTCATGTCTTGCCACATCAGACGGCGGTGTGCGTCTGAATCTATCGTAATCATATGAAATTTTTACACTGCGCGGTTTCTTTTGCTGCTTATTCGCATCGTTATCAGAGCTTTTTACATCAGCAGGTGGCTCAACATCAAAAGGCGATTGTTTTCTTGCGGAAACACGCTTTAGTGTATCAATCCCCTCTTTGGACGGCACAATATATTCCAAATTTTGATTTTCCTGTATCTCTGACGCATAACCAATTCTGCCCGAAGCTGCAGATTTACGAACTTCCCTTGCTGCTTGCGCAGACTCAATTTGATGCTTTCTCATAAGCTCTTCTCCGCGAGCACGTCTCTCGGCACGGATTTCAGCTTCACGCTTTATCTCTTCTGCAGTTTTTCCGGATTTTCTGCGTTTTGCAACACGGTATTTATGCATTGCGGACTCAACTGTGAATCCCAGTACAAAATACGCAATAAGTAGCAAAAAGAACGATATAAAGAAATTTATATTAAATGCAATTACTAGAACAAGGCTCAACACGGCAACGCCTATAATCGCAACGATATTCGTAACAAAAATTTTTTTGATTATATCAAATACTTTTTTCATTTAACACACCTTAATAAATTATACCGTGCAGGCATATGCCTGCACGGAAACTGTTTAAAATCCTCAATTAAATATTTAACTTAACGTACTATATATGCCTCACGCTCTGCTCCTACAGAGATATATTTAATAGGACATCCTATAGACTTTTCAACGTATTCTATATACTTCTTCGCATTCTCAGGAAGCTCATCGTAAGTTCTGCATTTTGAAATATCCTGCATGAATCCTTCAAAGTATTCATATATCGGTTTAGCACGCATGAGTCTATCGCCCTTCGGGAAATAATCTACTCTTTCTCCGTCAACCTCGTATGCTACACACACAGGAATCTCTTTAAGATATGAAAGAATATCAAGCTTAGTAAGAGCAATTTCGGTAGCGCCCTGAACCATTGCGCCGTATCTTGTTGCAACAACATCAAAACCGCCTACTCTTCTCGGTCTGCCTGTAGCCGCGCCGTATTCGCCGCCTGCTTCACGAAGCTCATCGCCTTTTTCACCGAACAACTCCGCTGTAAACGGACCTTCGCCTACACAGCTTGAATATGCTTTTACGATACCGATAGTATTGTCAAGCTGTACACCGGGTATACCTGCTCCGATAGGCGCATACGCTGCAATTACGGAAGAAGATGATGTATATGGATAAATACCAAAATCAATATCTCTGAGTGCGCCGAGCTGTGCTTCAAACATAATCTTTTTATCTTCAGCAACCGCCTTTGTAAGATACTCTGTGGTATCACATACAAAAGGCTTAATCAATTAGCCGTATTAAATAATCCATTCAAACAAAGCATCCGCTGTTACAGTGACATTCTTGTAACCCTCTTTTATTGTGAGATTTTTCCATTCAACAAAAGCCGCAACCTTATCATACAAAGTCTCAGGAGAGAACAAATCTCCCATTCTGATAGTCTTTTTCATATACTTATCTGCATATACAGGAGCGATTCCTCGTCTTGTAGAACCGAATTTAGCATCACCCAAACGGTCTTCTTCAAGTCCGTCCATAAGCTTATGATAAGGCATACATATAGTAGCAATATCACTTATTTTCAAGTTGTCAGGAGTAATCTCTATACCCCCGTCTCTGAGAGACTTTATCTCATTACAAAGATGCTCTATATCTATAACCATGCCGCCGCCCATGACATTTACGGTAGTAGGTCTTAAAATTCCGGACGGAAGCAGATTAAGTATAAATCTTCCTCTTTCATTTATAACGGTATGACCTGCATTATTTCCTCCCTGATATCTTGCAACAATATCATATTCGGATGACAGCAAATCGACCATTCTGCCCTTTCCTTCGTCTCCCCAATTCACACCAACAATAGCTGTAAGCATTAAAAATCCCTCCGGTATCAATTTATCACAATATATGTAAATACTAAACGTCTAAAACGAAGCTTTTACTTATGAAGTATAAAGCTGATACTGTCTTTTGTCAAATTTTTTCAGCAACCAAACAGTTGTAATGGTACAATTGATTGTGGACAGTAAATAAAAAAATAAATGACTCGATTGTGATATAATGCTTTCGACGAAAAAAACAAAACAAAGGAGTCATTTATGAATCAGATTATAGCATCGGAAGCAAAGCATCGTCAACGGGTTATTAGGTATGCAGAAAA
>JAFTXL010000179.1 GCA_017464985.1 Clostridia bacterium
GATAAATATTTTATATTCAGGTATCAGATTGAAATATGCGTATAAAATGCAAAAAGATAGCAAAAAGTACAACAGAAATGAAAGAGGTGGAAAATGAGCGGCAATCCATACAAGATACTCGGAGTGTCGGAAAATGCGACAGAAGAAGAAATTACGGCAGCATACCGAAAGCTTGCGAAAAAATACCATCCTGACTTAAATCCCGGTGATAAAAGTGCTGAAGCAAAGATGGGTGAGATAAACGCGGCCTATGAAGAAATAAAAAATATCAGAAATGGCGGCGGAAGAAGCGGTTACGGCGCAGGAAATTATCAAAATACGTATAATTCAAACGATAGGCGCGAACAGTTGTTTAATTCCGCAAGAGTTTATATACAGGCACGGCAGTACAGTCAGGCGCTTAATGTACTTAATTCGATAGACATTTCAGAACGAAACGCGGAGTGGTATTATCTCAGCGCCGCGGCAAATTACAGTATGGGAAACAGCATTACCGGATTGAATCATGCTAAAATTGCTGTGGACATGGAACCGGGAAATTATAGATATATCGAGCTGCTTAATACAATTCAGAGCGGCGGAACAATATATAACACTCGCAGAAGCGGTTACGGAACAACAATTGATATGAACCGTTTTTGTTTCGGACTTTGCCTTGCGAATCTTTGCTGTGACTGTTGTTTTTGTTAGTTAGAAAGCAATGACAAAGAAAGTTTTTTGAGCAGTCGAATTAAATAAGGAGGAAATTTAAATGAATAAATTGAAATATTCCATTATGCGCTTTATGAGCGGACGTTACGGTCCTGATAAGCTTTATACCGCAGGTTTTATTTTGTTTTTAATTATTACTGTAGTCAATATATTTATCGGAAATCCGCTTGTGAGCAGCATATTGTCTGTTTTAAATGTGATAATATTTATCACAATGATGTATCGGTTTTTCTCAAAGAAAATATATAAGAGAAAACACGAGGAGTCGGTGTATCTTTCATTTGTGCATAAGATAACAAATCCGTTTAAAATTTCTGTACGGAAGTTTAAAGAACGTAAAACACATGTTTATGTAAAATGTTCATCTTGTAAGGCTCAGCTTAGACTTCCGAGAAAAAACGCGACGCTGTCTGTCACATGTCCGAAATGCAAAAATATATTTAAAGTAAAAATCAAATAATTGTTTTGCCGCCGCGCTTGTGAATCGAAATTCGCAAGCGCGGCGGCTTTCTGCATATATACGGTCTGAAAATAAAGATTTTATATTTTATGAAACCAAGCGTAAAAAATAACGAGATATAGAGTAGATAAGTAAATTTACGGAGGTTTTTGAAATGAAAAAAAAAATTACTGTTATTTTATTATTTACAATTTTTACCATGATTACTGCAGGCTGTTCAAAGGAATCTGAAATTGTAATTCCTCAAAGTAGAGCAGGGACGAGTTCGTCCGGCTCCGTAGAGTCTTCTGCCCAAAATTTAATGAAAAATATTGTTCCTAATGAAATCAATTTTATTGAATACGCCGATGATTTTACAATGGAAAATGTTAATTCAACTGATTTTGCTGTACGTCTTTTGCAGTCTTGTATGCAGGAAGGTGAAAATACTCTTATTTCACCTTTGTCCGTTCTTTGCGCGCTTGCCATGACGGCAAACGGTGCTGAGGGTGAGACACTTACCCAGATGGAAGAAGTATTAGGCATGTCTATTGATGCTCTTAATGTATATATTTATAAATATATACAAACGTTGCCGGAAAGTGAAAAATGTAAACTCAGCATTTCAGATTCCATATGGTTTAACGAAGGTTGCAATTTCGATGTAAATGAACATTTTCTGCAGACAAATGCCGATTTTTACGGCGCGGAAATATACAGTGCAAAATTCGATGAAAAAACCTGTGATGATATAAATCAATGGGTATCTGATAACACGAACGGAATGATAAATAAAATACTTGATTATATTTCTGAATCAGCTATTATGTATCTTGTAAATGCTTTGGCATTTGATGCGGAGTGGAATGCAATCTATAATGAAAATCAGATTCGCAATGATGTATTTACATGTGAAGACGGAACCGAGATAGATACTGAATTTATGTATTGCGGTGAAAATAGGTATTTAGAAGATGATGATGCTACGGGATTTATCAAGTATTACAGCGGTTGTTCATATGCGTTTGCGGCTTTGCTGCCGAACGAAGGTGTAACTGTTTCTGAATATGTTTTGTCGCTTACAGGGGAACATTTGGCGGATATTCTTGCGGACTCAAAAGATTGTTCTGTATTGACGTCTATTCCGAAGTTTGAAACAGCTTTTGATATTGAGATGAGTGAAGCACTTGTGGAAATGGGAATGCCTTTGGCATTTAATGATTATTATGCTGACTTTGACGGAATAGGAACAGTTGAAGGAAAAAATATTTGTATAAACCGTGTTATCCATAAAACCTATATATCAATTGATGAAAAAGGTACAGAGGCAGGTGCTGCCACAGTTGTTGAAATGAATGAATGCGGTGCCGTGATTGATGTAACTCCGCCGAAAGAGGTTTA
>JAFTXL010000180.1 GCA_017464985.1 Clostridia bacterium
CCGAAGTTCCGGGGTTTTGTCCATCAGCGTCTGTGCCTTGAGCGCCGCTGTTGCTGCTGTCGCCGCTCTGTCCGTCACCGTCCGTGCCTTGATCTCCGCTGTTGCTGCTGTCGCCGCTCTGTCCGTCACCGTCCGTGCCTTGATCGCCGCTGCCGCTGCTGTCGCCGCTCTGTCCGTCACCGTCTGTGCCTTGATCGCCGCTGTCGCTGCTGTCGCCGCCCTGTCCGTCACCATCCGTGCCTTGATCGTCTCCATTGCCTCCGTCATTATCGCCGTCACCGTCATCAGATACAGCGTCCCATGCCGCATACAACGTGATATCACCCATTGTTCCGCTTTCGATTTCATATATCTCATCGTTCAAATCTTCATCTGTATACCAGCCTGCAAAATCATATCCTTCTTTTGTAGGGTCTGCAAGCTCTACAGTGTCACTTTCAACATTATATATGTCCGGATTTTTATCGGAATTTATACCGCCGTCAAGCACATACTTAATACTGTAGTCGATTACGTTAAACTCAGCATACAGAGTTATATCACCTGCCATACCGTTTACGATTCTTTCTATCTTGTCAGTCAAATCTTCATCTGTATACCAGCCTTTAAACTCATATCCGTCTTTTTCAGGATCATTAATCACTACCGGTATATTTTCAAGATTGTACAAATTCGGATTATCTGCGGAGTTTGTACCGCCGTCAAGCACATACGTAATACTGTAATCTATCGCATCAAACTTAGCATACAATGTTATATCGCCGTTTGACCCCCTTTGAATCTTTTCAATACCGTCAGTCATAGCTTCATCAGTATACCAGCCAGCAAATGCGTAACCTTCCTTAGTGGGTTCTGCAAGCTCTATAGTATCGCTTTCAATATTGTACGTGCCCGGATTTTTCTCGGAATTCACACCACCGTACATTACATAGCTGATAAAATAGTCTACAGGTTCAAAATCGGCATACAAAGTAATATCTCCCGTCATACCTTTTTGAATCACATCTATACTGTCAGTCATAGTTTCATCTGTGTACCAGCCTGTAAATGAGTAACCTTCCTTAGTAGGTTCTGCAAGCTCTATGGGAACATTTTCAAAGTTATACGAAGACGGATTATCCGCAGAATTTGCGCCGCCGTCAAGTACATACGAGATGTTGTAATCAATCGGTTTATATTCCGCGTACAGATTTATATCTCCTGTCAATGCGGCAGGATCAATTTTGTTGTCTGTAACCGGCTGTAAACACGTTTCGTCCCAATACCATCCCTCGAAAGTGTATCCGAGTTTTGAAGCCGGATACAGTTCTATTTCTGCCGATTCGCTGGTCAGTACACCTGGATTATTAGCACTGTTTAATCCGCCGTCCAAATGGTATGTCACACTGTAAACATCCACAAGTTTCATTTTTACAGTATTGGAGCAGGCAGGTGTATAATACACATTATTGCCCTCACTTCCGCCATAATAAATCGCATACAGTTCATATGTTCCTCTCGACAGATTTTCAACATCTATATCAAGTTTAACTGCTCCGTTTGCAATATAGCCTTTACCCAACAGAGTCTCCGTGCCATCCTCATTGCGGCGCATCAGATTCATATGGCCAGAAGAGGGAACAGGAGTATCCGCTCCACTTGCATTTTTGAGATTTATTTCAACATTGGCAATCTTTGTACCGGTTTCAAGGTAATACGTATCACCTTTGAGAACTGCATCTGATTCGTTTTTCAAAGTCAGCTCAGCGATAAGGGCGTGAATTGTCGAATACGTATCGTCCTCCATTACCCAGACAGTAGCAGTCTTGGATATCACACTCTTTACACTGCTCGATTTCCGCTGAGAAGCAATTACACGGTAATAGCTCTTTCCAAGTTCAGCGGGAACCTGCGGAAGTGTATAATCTTTTTGGGTTGCTCCGCTTATGTTCTCCCAAGAACCTTCACTGGCAGACGCATCTTCAACATATACCTGCCACTGATACGTCAAAGTTGCATCATCCATACCTTCACCCGTTTTGGCCTCAGATGTTAAAGTCACAGATTCCGGGGGCTCTTCTACACTGTATATTACATTCTTCGGTTCAAGAGTAAAATACGGCATAGTTACATCGTCATCTTTGGTAACCGCAGTAACCCAGTTGCTTAAAACGCTCTCTCTCGTACCTGAGTACGATTTCACAGCAAATTCGTATTCTGTTGCAGGGTCAAGTCCTGTCGCAATAAAGTATGTTTTTTCTGTCGTGCCGATAGAAAATGCATTACCCAAATTATCTTTTATAAATACCTCATAACTGTCTGCAGGGCGATAATCTTTTTCCTCCCACTTGAGTATAACTTCATTTTCCGTTACAGCATAAACCCTTAAATCCACGGGCAAACTAGGAGGCACAGAGTCTTCACTTATTCCGGGTACAGTATATCCTACTACATAAGGGTAATCGTCAAGCCCATATAAATCCGAAGTATCGTCACCGTTTCCTCCTTTATTTATATCAAGCTGATAAACCGCCATCTTGGTGCTGTACTTATAATCTTCATCCGTACCTTCAGGCATATTTGTAAACGCTGCAGAAAAAGACAGACCCCTTGAGTCAGACTCCACCCATACGGCACCGCCGCCTGCCGCCAATGTAAGACCAATCTGACCTGAAGTCTCAGATGCAAACCAAATGCTTGTTTCGGTCTTTCCTGCAACATAAAGATCTCCGGTTAAATCCACATGGAAACCATGCGCTTTTGAAACACTTTCTTCAACCGAATAAGAAAGGCTTGTTACACCGCCGCCTACATCTACCGTCACACTTTTGGAAATATTCATACTGTCTTCAACAACATTTCCGGGAAGCTTTAGCTCTTCTTCACTTTCAGGATATGTAGAAGGATCGCCGATTGTCTTTTTTGCAATCATATCCTCTGTAATTGGCTCAATATTCGTCAATTTACCACTTGCAGTAAATTCGGTTACAAGTTTATTGTATTCCTCCAACGTTATTGCCGAAAATGTAGGTTCAAGCTGTACAGAAATACTACATTCCTGTAGTTCTCCGCCGATAAGGTCGCCCACCTTGTACGGGCATGTTTCCCCGTATAATTCTTCGTACGATGCAATAAACGCCTCGTCTGCCTTTCCCTCCGGAACCCAGATATTGTACTTATAGTACACTATAGGCACGGCAAATATGACAGCATAGTCTTCACCCGCAGTAACTTCATATTTCCACGATTTTGTGTACGACGTTGCAGTACTCCGGTTTCCTATATAGCCGCCCATAAGAGAAAAGCCGAAACCTCCTCCGAACATTCCGTTGTTGCCCATAAATCCTACGCCTGCCAGACCTGTAACATTGAGTGCCAAACCGAGTTCCACGCCCCAGTCCGAATCAATACCCGAGCCGTCTCCGTATGTTACTTCAAATGCAACTGTTCCGGGGTTTACATCGTAATCAAGTTCTTTCCAATACGGAGGACTCTGAAGCACCGTGAGAAGCTCCGGTGCGCTCCAGCCGTATTCCTTACCCGTATATTCTACATATACGGTGTCCTGATCTGAATCAATCGGGCAAATCGAAATAAATGTACCGTCATCGTCTTCATTCTTCTTATTTATATAATCATTATTTGTGACACTGCTTGTAATCGCAGAACTTTCTTCCCATATCCATATAATATCATAATAGATATTGTCATCGTTTAAGTTAACATGGTCTCCTGCAAGAACCACTATCTGTTCAACAGAAGAACTTGCCGAAGAAAAAGTCGCGCCGTATGCGTTGCTTATAAATGCATTGTTATCTCCGCCCAGCGAAATTTTTTTCTCCTTTACAAAAGAACCTGCGCTGAGAATATTTTTTTCACTTGAACCGCTTGAATCAGCACCGGAAAATTTGAATACAACGCCCTCAAGGAAAACAGAATCACTGTTACTTGCAGCGTGCAGCTTTGCCGCGGCTATCGCCGCAGGTTCCATCATGGCCTCTGAAACCTTAAGGTCACCGTGAGCTTCTACCTGTTTCGGACTATCCCACACCTTCTCATATTTTTTTGAAGAGGTATTCCATGTGATAATTTGTATAAAGTTTTTACTGTCTGATATTGAACCCTTGTCAGAATTATCGTCCCAGTCGTTATTTATATAGCCTCCTACAATCAGTTCTTCCACACCGTTTCCGTTCACGTCGGCATCTACAGACGATGAAAAACGCATTCTGTTGCTTCCGTAAGTCATATTTGTATCCAGATAACGTGTTTCCATCTGTCCGTTGCTTCCGCAGTGATAAATACCCATGGCAGAGCTGTGTCCGTAATCGTCACAATCCCCGTCTCTTGCGTTGCTGATATTTATAACCAAATCATCCTGACCGGAAATGCTTGTAGTGTACAAGCTTACAACAGGCATATGCCAGTCATTGTATCTCATATTAAACTTATTTGACTTTCCGTTATTAAGCTCACTTACATATATTCTGTCTTTTTCAGAAAGACTTTTATCAGCGTTTACTTCAAAAATAATAATACATGCATTATCACCGTATTTAGACGGAACATACGCAGCAGCTTCTTCTTTTCCATCATTATCATAATCGCCTGCTGTAAGAGCAACATATGATTTAGATGTGTCTGCCGTTATTTCCCATACAAAATCGCCGCAGTCACTGTCATCATTTGTCAACCTGTATGTTGTTGCCGCTCCATCTTGCCATTTATCAGTATCTTCATTCAAATCGTAAATACGCAGATCCTGGAAACTGTCCTTTCCCTTATCGCGGTTTACATACAGCATTGTTTCAATAATTTCATCCGCACCGTCTCCGTCATAGTCAATAGCGCACGCATTATGTGTCTGAACCTCAATCGGATCATCATCCTCCTCATAGTTATCTGAGAAGGACACTTCGTTTCCTATAAGGTCATTATCCATATTGTTAAAGTTAAATGCACTCGAAGAAGTCTCACTTGTATTGTTCATGACACGGAAAGAACCTTTAAAATTACTTGTTCTGTTCATATCTCCGACATACAGCTCGGTGAGATAAACAGGTTCAAAATCCTCCATCGGATGCTCCGTGTTCGACGGATCAAACTCACTTGGTGAATCCGTAACCAAACCAAACGAACCGTACTCAGCCGCAGACAGCACGTTGCTCTCTCCGCTGTACGACTTAGCGGAATACAATTGTGCCGCGCTTGCTGTCATATAATCGACATCTGATGTACCCTCCGGCAGCATCCAGAACGATGACAAAATCGCAGCAGCAATAATTCCGCAAAGAATACGTTTTAGAAACATGTTTTGCTTACTCATAACACAGTCCCCCTGTTCAACAGCATTTAAATAAAAAAATTTTTTTAGATTATATATTTTTTTCTTCTGCAATACAATATTTTTTATATGGGAATTTGTCATTGTACGGCAAAGTACCCCGTAACTTTCAGGTCAATCACTTATGAAAGGCAGAGGCGTTTTTTTGCAAAATTCCGCCTGCATAACTACAGGGCAAACGCATGAAAATTTTATAAAAAAGAGTTATTCATGCGTTTGCCCCGGCATAACCGCCAGATATTGAAATCATACGGCCTTATATGATAAAATCCATATGTTTGGAATGGAAACAGGTGTGAATCCTGTACGAGCCCGTCGCCGTGAGGTGTACTTTTATACTGATATCCTACCTGCTGCCGCAAAGCAGGGACAAGCCATTGGATTTCCGAGAAGGCGGATAGCAGTTCTACCCAAGTCGAAATACTTTCCTTACAAAACCTCGTACATAACTGCGAGCGCCGGTTAAAAGAGGAACAATGAATATATTTAAAGGAGAATGATTTTATGAAAAAGACACGATTGAGCAAATCGTTGTCGTTCATCCTTTGCATCGTGCTTATTGCGGCTATAGCACTCACAGCATTCGGTTGCAGCGACAACACCAATGACAGCAGTTCCGGAGCAACAACCTCCCCGGTCACTTCCGTATCCCCTGAAGCTACAGACGACTCATCTGACAGCATCAATGTACTCGGAGAGGGATCAACAGTATTTACTTTTACCGTAACAGACACAAGAGGGAAAGAAACCTCTTTTGAAATTCACACAGATAAGGCAATTGTCGGCGATGCACTCACAGAGCTCGGCCTCATATCCGGCGAAGAAGGTGCTTACGGACTTTATGTAAAGACCGTAAGCGGTATCACTTTGGACTATGATAAAGATGGAAAGTATTGGGCTTTCTATGTAAACGATGAATATGCTTCTACAGGTGTGGACATGACATCAATTACGGCCGGCGCAACCTACTCATTTAAAGCAGAATAATTTTGAAACTAAATGTCAGAGAAATAGCTATCTTCGGTATGCTGGGAGCGATGATGTTCGCATCAAAACTGATCATGGAACTGTTTCCGAACATCCATCTTCTCGGCGTATTTACGATAGCTATAACTGTTGTTTACAGACAAAAGGCATTGTACCCAATATACATTTTTATCTTTATTCTGGGACTTTGGAACGGATTTGCCATATGGTGGATACCTTATCTTTATTTATGGACAGTATTATGGGGCATTACAATGTTGTTGCCTAAAAAAATGCCCAAGAAAATAGCTCCAATCATATACATGACCGTATGTGCCCTGCACGGATTCCTGTACGGAACACTGTACGCACCGTTTCAGGCATTTGCGTTCGGAATGAATTTTGATTCCATGATAGCATGGATTATCGCAGGACTTCCGTGGGATTTTGTTCACGGCGTCAGTAATTTCTTCTGCGGGCTGCTGATTATGCCGATTATATTGGTACTGAAAAGAGCATCCCAAAATATTTCACGATAAAAGAAGAAATTAAAAAATTAGCAGTCGAGCTATAATTGCAAAAGGACAATCGCATGAAATTTTTTTGAAAAAAGATCTATTAATGCCACGAGGTCTCACGAATCAAAAAATTCGTATAGACCCCGCGAGTCATCCGCATGACGCCGGGAAATTTCATCTGAATAATATTTTCAGCTGAACTGAAAAGTTAAATTCCACTTCTTAATGCGGTTCTGTAAAAGTAGATTTTACTCTTACAGAACCGCATTATTAACAAAAAAAACTTCCCTTAAAGTGGAAATTAGTGTTACAA
>JAFTXL010000181.1 GCA_017464985.1 Clostridia bacterium
AAATAATTTCTATTTTTTATTTTTATACTCTTTCAGCAGCCTTATACCAAGATTCGTATACCGTTCGAGTGACCTTGTATCTTTTCTTATAAAATTCCACGACTCGATATATCCGTCAGTTACGGAAAATCCGGAACGCGCGATGTAATTTGTAAATGCATATGTATTGTCCTTATATTTTCTCGCAAAGCTTATCGCATTCCGCTCTTTTTCATTGCTCGTACAATTCAGCCTATTGTGAAGAACGTGGTCAAGATTACATGACATGTAGTATATGCTGTACGGAACCGTTTTCCATACCGTCTTAAACTTGACAAGAGCATTTATGTTTGCCTGCTTTTGGCGGTTGCGTGCAACGATGCTGTCACGGCTTACAGCCCTTATTTCAAAAGTACTGTACTGAATCTTACGAAGTGTTTTATCCTCAACAATCCTGTCTTCAGGAATAAATGCGCCGTCAGTATCGGCAATGTGGATGACCTCGCGGAAATCAGTTCGTTTGAATCTGCTTGAATTTGCATATTCTCTCACAATTTCAGTAATCTTGGATTCTATATTCTCGGGTGTAACGCCGCCCTTTGATGTGATGTCACCGTGTACTACATGTACATAAACAGAATCCTTGTCAAAAATTTTACTCAGCGAAAGGGCAAGCGCTTCATCGTCAGACGGGCCCTCGACAATGACAAATACGATTTTTCTACGGCTCACAGTAATCACCGGCCTCTCGGAAAGCAAAAGCTATTTCGCTGTTGTCAGTCGGGTCGTACACCGCCTCTTTCTGCTCGCCCAATACGATGTCACGGTAATAGAAATCCCGAAGATTGACGCTTTTCTTCATATTGCTCATTCTGATATATCTGCGCGCCGGGTTTGTTGTGGTAAATGCGATAAAACCTCTGTCAATCGTTTCAAGCGGTCTTAAATTGTGCGAAGTGAATATAAGCTGCCCTTTTCCTTTTTCGGAGATTATTCGCAGAATCTCACCGAGCAGGTATTCAAAAACACCTGAATCAAGCTCATCTATCGCGACTGTCATTGACGGATTATTGTATACGGCAATTAAAAGCTGCAATATGGCAATCAGTTTTTTGATTCCCTCAGATTCGTACTGAATCGGAATTTCCCTGCTGTTTTTGTTTGATACAAGCTGTATTCTATACCCGAGATTTCCATTTTTCATAGAATGTGTTCCGAAATTTTTGACAGAAAGCGTAAGACCCGGCACGAGCTGCGCCAATACAATATTCATATTGCTTACAACTTTTTTGATCATATCAAGAGATTCCTGCGGTACAACAGCATCGTCATTCAGAGGAATAACCGCTTTTCCGTTGGAAATCGCGTTTGTATTTCTCCTAAACACGGGAAGTATATTGAAACTTCCCGCAAGGCCTACATTTGATGTGTCAACTACAAAAAGTCCGTCCGCACCGTAATCCGACAACGATAAAAGTATATTTTTCATACATTCATCAGTACAGTTGTTTTTCAGTATATTAAGCACTGCCTTTGAATAAATGAACGATTTTGACATTGCGGACGCGAGTTTCTTTTCGACAATCATGTCCGTATATGAAGATTTGTTTTTACCGGTAAAGATATCAACATTTTTCTTCGGAGAAAAAACATCTCCCAACCGTGTATCAATAACTGTTTTTGCGGAAGCTTTTCCGTTCTCTCCTACACACAAATAAGACAGAACTTCATCAAACATAAAGAATTTAAAATCCTGCTCAGTATCGTCAGTTATTCCAATGACATCGGCTGATTCAGCTTCAACCTTTTTAAAGCTGAAAGCATACGACACACTGTACACTTTTTCATCTTCATATGATTTGTCAATTATTTTCAATTCATACTTAATCGATGCATATTCCGCGCCGACATTAACATAATCCGCGTATTTCACGGGAATAGGAAGTCCGCAAAGAGCAAGTTTAAGCAACGAAACCGCATCTATCAATGCTGTCTTTCCCGAGCCGTTCTGTCCGTAAAGGCCGAGTACACTCGCTTTGTAATCTTTTCTGGTGTTTTCAAAGCATATATCGCCGTTTACAACATTCTTGAAATTATTGATAGTTATCTTACTGATACGAACAACCGTGTTTTCCATAAAAACAACCTCCCGTAATGTTAAAAAGCTATTTTCCTATACTGAGTTTTACATTGATGTCACTGCAAAGGTTATAAAAATCCATAACCTTATCCATATTTTCTCCTGATTTTTTTTCTGCTTTTATCATTATGTTTTTAGGAGTGTCAAGCGGAGATACGTATTCCACAACTGACACATCATATCCTTGAGACTCAAGATACATTGCGCGCATACCGTCTGTAAGGCATGCCGCAATCCTTGCTCTCAGAACACCGTGCTTTGTCACTCCCTCAAAACCTTTAAGCGAATACTGCGAATTCATTTCCCTGTGGCAGCACGGAACACACACAATTGATTTGACATTCTGCTCCATCGCAAAGTTAAGCGCATAATCAGTCGCGACATCGCACGCATGAAGCGTAAGAAGCAAGTCATACTGTTTATCAGGTGTATACTTCATTATATCAGTTTCGATAAATTCCATATTATTATACCTCAGCTCCTGCGCCATCTCCTTTGAATCGGCAATTACAATGCTGTTATAGTCAAGTCCGGTAAATGAACATTTATGGCCAAGAACTTCTTTTATATAATAATTCAAAACAAAAGAAAGATACGATTTACCGCAGGCGCAGTCAATAATATTTATCGGCCGCTTATTCTTGCACAGAGATACCAGAAGCGGATGCAAAAGTTCAATAAAATGGTCAATCTGGTTATATTTTCTTATCTTGTCATTTTTAATTTTGCCGTTCTGACCCATTATACCGATAACTTTCAAAAGCTCAGAGGCTTCATTCGGTTTAATATAATACTCCCTGTTTAACATTGAAGAAGTACCGTTGTGCGCCGCAGCGCCGTCAACACTGCCCTTTTCACTCTGCGGCGCATTTTTCGTATTCGATGTAACACCTTTAGCGTCAGCTGAAACTGTTATAATTTTTCCGCGCTCTTTGTATTCAAGCACCATCGCATCGTAATTTTCAAGTTCTCTGCATATAAACGCGGAAAAACCGTTTCCATCAAGCGAATAGCGCTCTCCGTTATAAATGTACTCAAGCTTTTCATCTTTCAGAATTGCTTTTAAACTAAAATCCTTTATACCTGCCGTAAACTTCACATCGATGCATTCAAAATATTCCGTACTCTCGGAAAGCCGTCCGCATATACCGTACAAAAACAATGATACCTTGTCTATATTCTTCTTATTCATAGCTTTACTTTCTTCCTTTTAATTTCTCTAATTCATTTTCCGTAAGCTCTCTGTATTCCCCGACTGCAAGGTTTTTATCAAGCTCAACACCGCCGATTGAAATACGCTTGAGATACGTTATCTTCTTTCCTCTTGCCAAAAACATTCTTTTGACCTGATGAAATTTACCCTCTTGTACAGTCGTATACGCCCTGCATTTCCCGTTTCCGCTTTCAATGATTTCAAGCTTTGCAGGCATACATTTAAAGCCGCCGTCTATTGTAAGTCCTTTTTCAAAAGCTTTTATATCCGTCTCATCGGCTTCGCCGTCTGCTTCACAGTAGTACACCTTGTCTACATTTTTTGACGGTGAAATAATGTCATGTATAAACATTCCGTCATTTGTAAGAAGCAGGAAACCCTCTGTATCTATGTCAAGTCTTCCTGCAGGCGATAAGTCATAAAAGTTAAAATCGTCACCGACAAGCTCTGTCGCAACAGCTGCGCCTCTGTAATCCTCCGTAGCAGACAGAACTCCCTGCGGCTTATTCATCATAAGATAAACAAACGGCTTGTAAACAACAACTTCACCGTTTACACACACAATGTCTTTCAGCTCATCAATATTCTGTCCGGAATCAGAGCAGACCTTGCCGTTAACGGTCACAGCACCGTACTTTACTGTTTTCTTTACGTCCTTGCGCGACCCGTA
>JAFTXL010000182.1 GCA_017464985.1 Clostridia bacterium
AGTTGCGGGAGAAGGACTTGAACCTACGACCTTCGGGTTATGAGCCCGACGAGCTACCAACTGCTCCATCCCGCGATATGTTGTGTGACAACGTTTGCTATTATAAATCATTTTTTTAATTATTGCAATACCTATATTTAATTTTTTTAATAAAATTTATTATAAATTTTCGATGATTTTCAACAGAATTTGATAACAGAATTTGACGCATTTGGTTTTAAAACAAGTGTAGAGGACAGGCAGCGTTTTTGCGGACGCAAAAACGCTGCCTGTAACAATTCGATGCTGCATGCATTATTCCAATATATTAGTGGTTATATAATCAACGCCCATTTCGATAAGTTTCTTTGCGTCATCTGTGCTGTCACATGTCCAGCAGTTGATTTTTAAACCGTGTCTGCGAAGCTTTGAATACAGTTTATCGGTCAGGTAAGAGTAGTGGATATCGACATCAATATTGTTTTCTTTTATCACTTCAATAAGGCTGTCGGGGAGTTTACCGCACAGCAGCTGCGCTGGTTGATAAGGATATTTCTTTTTTACAATAAGAAGATTATCCAGAGAGAACGATATGAAAGTAACATGGTCTAAGTATGTTTCTTTTTCAATAATGTGTATTATTCTGTATATATCATCCTCGCTGAATTCGTTTTTTAATTCGAGAATACATTCTTTTTTGTATCTTTCACATATTCGGATATATTCGGAGAGTTCAGGGAGTTTGAGGTCGCTTCTTGATAATTTGCTGTCTTTGTCATAAAGCTGCAGAGAGCGGAGGGTGTCAAAGTCTGTTTTCTCAACGGTGTAATCTTTTCCTGATACTCTGAGTGTAGTATCATCGTGTATTATAACAAATTTTCCGTCAGATGTTCTGTGCACATCTGTTTCTATTCCGTAGTAGCTTCTGTTTCCTGCGGCGACAAATGCGGCATTTGTATTTTCAGTCTCAATACCTCTGAGTCCGCGGTGGGCAATCATTTTTGTTTGCCCTTTGTTTGACAATTTAACAGTATCCAAAATGATTCTCATTCCTTTCGAAATTTAAATACTTATGATTTTTATATTATGCTCAAATATTTATTTCGGCAAACACGCCGCAGTGGTCTGATTGGGTTCTCCCTTTTTTATCAAACTCTTTTATTATTTTGAATTTTCTGCATGATATGTTTTTAGTTAAATAAATATAGTCGATGACGGCAGGCGTGGTAACACCGTATCCGTGAAATGTAATTTCATCTGATGATACTTTTGCTTCTGAGCGTGAGTCGTGCAGGAACTCGGATACACACTTTAATACTTCTGATCGGGGCTGCGAATTGAAATCGCCTGTTAGTACAATCGGTATACTGTTTTTGAATTTGGTTCGGATAAAATTGAGTATAGTTTTAATACCGTTTATTTGCGCTTTTTTTCCTATGTGGTCGAGATGAGTATTTATAACGGCAAACTGTTTATTCGTTGTTTTATCGCGTAAAAGAGCCCAGCATGCAATCCTTTTATTTTTTGCATCCCAGCCGATTGATTCAATTTCAGGTGTGGGTGAAAGCCAGAAATAGCCTGATTCAATTGCATTAAATCTGTTTCTCTTCCAATATACAGCAACTGCTTCTTTGTCTTTTTTGCCTCTGTACGCAAAAACATTATCAAAGTCTCTCAGGTCGTTACTGAAAATGAGCTTCCATAAAGGTGTTGCTTCCTGCATCGCAATAATATCTGCTCCGTGATTGCAGAAAACCGATTTTAGAATGGGGCGTCTTATTCTGTATGAGCTTTTGCCTATGTGCCCGTGACACATTACATTCTGCGATATTATTTTAAATGACATGATATGGTGTCTCCTTTTTGAGAAGTATATCATTTATCTTTTATCTATACAAATCGGAAATATTAGTGTAAATTATATAAGAATACAGTATATTGCTGAAATCAAAAGAGGGAGTTTATAAAAATGTTGATAACTAATGATATTAAATATGTAGGAGTAAATGACCGTAATATTGATTTGTTTGAGGGACAGTATGTTGTTCCGAACGGTATGGCATATAACTCATATGTAATTATTGACGAAAAGATTGCTGTAATGGATTCTGTTGACGCAAATTTCGCAGATGAGTGGCTTGGAAATATCAAAAAGGTACTCGGGGATAAGAAACCGGATTATATTGTCATCCAACACATGGAACCTGATCATTCTGCAAATGCGGCGAAGTTCGCGGAAGTATATCCCGAAGCAACTATTGTAGCATCAGATAAGGCATTTGTAATGATGAATAAATATTTCGGAACAGATTTTGCAGATCGCAGAATTGTCGTAAAAGACGGCGATACGATTTCTTTAGGAAAGCACATCCTTCATTTCTATACTGCTCCTATGGTGCATTGGCCCGAAGTAATTATGACATATGACGAATATGATAAAGTGATGTTTTCTGCCGATGGCTTCGGTAAATTCGGTGCGCTTGATGCAGACGAGGATTGGGCATGCGAAGCGCGAAGATACTATTTCGGTATTGTCGGAAAATACGGAGCTCAGGTACAAGCTGTGCTGAAAAAAGCAAGCGGTTTGAATATTGAAATGATTTGCCCTCTGCACGGTCCTGTGTTAAAAGAGAATCTCGGTTACTATCTCAATTTATATGATATATGGTCATCTTACGGTGTGGAGAGTGACGGTGTTGTTATAGCATACACATCTGTTTACGGAAATACTAAAAAGGCAGCAGAATTGCTTGCGGAGGAGCTTGAAAAGTGCGGCTGCCCTAAAGTTGTTTTAAATGACCTTGCACGCTGCGATATAGCAGAAGCTGTTGAAGACGCATTCAGATACGGTAAGATTGTACTTGCGACAACTACATATAACGGTGATGTTTTCCCGTTTATGAATACTTTCATTCATGCTCTTTTGGAGCGTGGCTACAGAGACAGAAAGATTGGTATTATCGAAAACGGAAGCTGGGCGCCAATTGCGGCAAAGACAATAAAGAAGATGTTTGAAAACAGTAAGAATA
>JAFTXL010000183.1 GCA_017464985.1 Clostridia bacterium
CTCTATGTGTCCTACGGGAAGCGGTTCGTCAGGACAGATGACAAGAACAGTTCCTTTCTTTTCTTCTTCAAAAATAAATTCACGGCAGCGATTATATATTTCATGACGGTGCGCCATTTTTTCAAGCAGCTTAGGGTATTTGCGCAACATGATTTTCGCGAGCGGCATCGCGCTGTTTTTCTTCTTTATATAATTTCTCGGCTGGGTGAGAACTACAATATTACTTTCGTATCCGATGCTCATAAAATATTCAAGCGGTATTGAATCGGAAACACCGCCGTCAAGCATACGTTTGCCGCCGACTTCGACAATTTTTGAGACAAGAGGCATTGATGCTGATGCGCGAATCCACTCCAGGTCTTCGTCATCACAGACATCACATTTGTGGTAGACTGGTTCTCCGGTATCGACGTCAGTACACACCAAATGAAATTCCATCGGAGAGGAGGCAAATGTTTCAAAATCAAATATATCATGTTTTTTCGGTATTTCATGATAAGCAAATTCCGCTCCGTATATGTTTCCTGTTTTTATAAGCGAACGGAAGCTGCAGAATCTGGGGTCATTACAGAATCTCATATTGTAGCGTATAACTCTGCCGGGCTGGTTTGATTTATAATTACAGCCGAAAGCAGCTCCTGCGGACACACCTATCATACCGTCAAATTGTATGCCGTTTTCCATCATCACATCAGTAACACCTGCGGTGAACATTCCGCGCATAGCGCCGCCCTCTAATACAAGTCCTTTTTTCATCTTGCGCACCTCCGAAAAATAGTCTCAAGCTGTTGGATAATGGGGCATTATATCACAAACCTGTATTTTTTCAAACTGCTTCTTCAATAGATTTAATGATGATTTTACATACATTTAACTTGTTCGGTAATATTACTTAGTTTACAATTATTTCATAATAAATACATGTATTTGCAGTCAGATGTTTTAATCGAGGTGAAATATGATGTTTAATAGGTCGTATGAAAAACAGAAAATAAGTTTACTTCTTTTCCTTAAAAGATTGGTTTTGTATTTAGCAGGAGCCTCTTTTTTTGCTGTGTGTTTTGCGTGCTTGCACGAGCCGATGGCATTCGGATACGGAAGATACGATGATACAGAGACGGTGAGGATGATATGCGGAACAGGACTGAATTTATTCTGGTTTTATTATATACTTGTAATTGTACGTCAGGATTATCTCCATATATTGTGGGAGGTTGACCTTCCTATACACAGGGATAAAAACTTTTTTCCGAGACAAAAAGAGTTGGTCAGGTACTATACGGGTCTTTTAATTATTCCGTTTGTGATTGTACTCATAATATTTGTTTCAGCATTTGATATGTTCTCCGAAGATTTTGCAACAGATGATTTCGGATACCCGGTAGGAATCGCGCGCGATACGTTTCTGGTGATTTATTATGTTCCTTATGTAATAACAGGCAACTTGTACATTTCCGCGGGAGTGTCGCTGTTGATATGCGTAATGATCGGTTTTTTCAGGCTTATATTACCTCTTGTAATATGGGCAAAGCCGGGTTCAAAGTTTCAGAATCTTGTTTACTACATAAAGTACAGAAGCAGATATGCAGTCTTTAAATTGAATAAGGGCAGCCATGACAGTCCTATTGAAGTGGTTCCGCTGAGCGAATACAGGGTATATCTGAATCTGAAAAGCTTTTCAAAAGACTTGACACGTTACTACGGATGCTGCGTTGACAGAGAGTGCTTCGGAAGTGAATTAAAGAAGATTATCATTGCGCCGATATGCCTGCCGGAAAATGTAAAACATAAAGGAAAAATTAAAGAATGCTGCTATATTTCAAAAAATCATAAGTTTGCCATAGTGTGGAAGAATATAGACTTTGAGCTGTACCGTGTTTCTCCCCGAGGAGTGCGAATAGAAATGATGCATGAATGTATGGAAGCCGCAGCTGATATGATTTACATTAATCTTGATTCTTTTGATAAAATCGGCGCAGTCGAAGAAATGAGACGCACCGCGGATATGGCGTATCCGCATCCGTCGAGGATAAAGAGAGGCAGCTGAAAAAGGGAAGTATTTTTGCTCGTTGTTTTCACCTTTTGCATACATCACTATAGAAGTTTTATGTTATTTTTTGTGGATGAATATGTGCTTTTGAACACATCCGCAACTTCAGTTATTGTCATATATGCATGTTCATCAATGGTGTGAACCGTATTTCTCACGCGGGATATCTGAAAACGGTTTACTACAAAGTATATTACTGTTTTATCTGAGTTTGAGTAGCCGCCTTTTGCAGCCATTTTTGTTATACCGCTGCCAAAGATTTCCATGAGCGCGTCGCCTATTTCATCAGGTTTGTCTGTTATAATCATGACACTCTTTGAACGGTCAAAACCATCAACAATAAAGTCTACTGTTTTCAGCGCAGCGCCGTATGTGACGATGGAATAAAGAGGAAGTATCCAGCTTTGTATTACAAAGCCGCATACAACATACAGAATAACATTATATGCCATTACGAATGTGCCGACGGAAACACCGATTTTGTCGGCAAAAATAACAGCCATAACTTCTATCCCGTCGATAGCGCCGCCGAAGCGTATTACAAGACCGCTTCCGATACCTGATATCAAGCCTCCGAACAGCGCGCAAAGCAGAAGATCGTCACCTGCAAGCGGCGATGCAATGCTGACATCTATAGGGAGTACATCTGTAATAAGCCATGCGGACAAAGAGTAAACCGCAACGGCGTAGATAGAATAAATTGTAAAAGAAACACCTTGTTTTTTTAACCCGTAGAGGAACAAAGGTATATTTAATATAATAAGAAATATTGAAAGCGTGAGATACTCGGGGGTGACCTGAGAAAGCAACATAGATGTACCTGAAATGCCACTGTCGTACAGTTTCACCGGTGATAAAAAAACAGTGACACCGAAAGCGTTTATTATACCGGCGATTGTCAGCACAACAAAATTTTTCAATCTAAGATTAGATAATGTCTTTTTCATATTTACCTCATTAATATGTTTATTATATATCTGTTTTTTTCAATATAATTTTATAATCTTCAAGGCTTATTTCAACCTTTGATTTGACTTTCATACCGGCTGAGTCCATGTAATTTTCAGGAATAAATACTCTTCTTTTACCGTCAATGAAAGCGTATTCCTTGTGAGAACCGCTGTCATGTCCTGCTGTTGTATTGAGAATTTCGCCGGCATCTGACAAATCCATATAACAGAGCAGTTGCCCTATCTCGAAAACAATTGTTAAACATTTTGTACAAACTGTGATATAATTTTTATGATTGCGGTGAATACAAATCATATGAGGAGTATAATTTATGAGACGGATAAAAAGCAGCAACAGTTTTGTTATTTCATTATTGTTAAATATTTTTCTCAATATAGACGGTGTTATTCCGGCAGTAATATTACTGATACTGCATTTTGTTTTTGACTGGTCAATACTGTGGTTTTGGGCAGCTCTCGTTGTGTGGTTTTTGTGGATACTTATTTCCATGATAATACTCAGCTTTGTATCAGGGGTCGTCGATGGAAATACCGTGGAAAGAGAAAATAAAAATCCGTATTCGGTCGGGGCAAAAGATACATTTGAAATAAGTCCGGATGATTGCATTGAGGTAAGAGAAAATAAAACAGGAGATGATGAAAATGTCTGAATTGCTGAACTATAAGTGTCCTTGCTGTGGAGGTGCAATAGAGTTTGACAGTTCTTTGCAGAAGATGAAGTGCCCTTATTGTGACACAGAATATGAAATGGAAATATTAAAGGGGTATGACGAAGATTTAAAGACTGATGCTCCTGATGAATTTAATTGGGAGACACAGCCCGGAAGCGAGTGGCAGGACGGAGAGGCCGACGGAATAGCAGTCTATATTTGTAATTCCTGCGGCGGTGAGATAGTAGGCGAAGAAACTACAGCGGCGATGCATTGTCCTTTCTGCTCAAATCCTGTTGTAATGTTAGGAAAGTTAGCCGGCGACTTGAGACCCGATTACGTAATTCCGTTTAAACTCGACAAAAAGGCTGCTATGGAAGGGCTGAAAAAGCATTTGCAGGGTAAGCGTCTTATTCCGAAATTGTTTAAGGACGAGAACCGTATCAAAGAAATCAAAGCAATGTATGTGCCTTTTTGGCTTTTTGATGCTGATACAGATGCAAAAATACGTTACAAAGCAACACGTGTACGGCATTGGAGCGACAGCAGATATGATTACAGGGAAGTATCTTTTTATTCGGTGTTCAGAAGCGGTTCAATAGACTTTGAACGTGTACCGGTTGACGGTTCCCAAAAGATGCCCGATGACCTTATGGAATCAATTGAGCCGTACAATTTTGCCGATGCCGTTGATTTTCAGACAGCGTATCTTTCCGGATATCTTGCGGACAGATACGATGTGAAAGCAGAGGAAAGCATCATAAGGGCAAATGAGCGTATAAAGAAGAGTACGGAGCAGGCATTTGAAGAGACCGTACACGGATACACAACGCTTGTTCCCGAAAGCAGCAATGTGAAAATAGCAAACGGCAAAGCAAAATACGCGCTTTTGCCTGTGTGGATTCTCAATACAAAATGGCAGGATAAGGATTACATATTTGCTATGAACGGACAGACGGGAAAGTTTGTCGGAGATCTGCCTGTTGACAAAAAGGCAGCAAAAAAATGGACAGCCGGGCTTACTGCGTTATTCGCAGCAATAACATATGCATTGGCTTGGCTTATTTGGTTCCTGAAATGATGGGAGGTACATGATGAAAAAGAATTATTTAGTTTTATTATTTGTTTTGATTTTTTCAATGTGCTTTTCAGTCAGCGCATTTGCGTCAAGTGACAGTTTCGGCAGTGATTCACAGGCGAGAGTAATTGATGATGCGGATATTTTGTCAGACAGCGAAGAGGAAGACCTTCTGGATTATGCCGACAGTGTCAGTGAAGAATATGAGTTTGATATTGTTATCGTCACTACGGGTAGTTTGGGCGGAAAATCACCGATGAGTTATGCTGATGATTATTTTGATTATAACGGTTACGGGTACGGAGATACCACTGACGGAATTTTATTCCTTGTCAGCATGGAGGACAGAGATTGGTGGATGTCAACGTCCGGGTACGGTATAACTGCGTTTACAGATGCCGGACTTGAGTACATAGACGAGCAGGTTATAGACTATTTGAACGACGGCGATTACAAAGAGGCTTTCGATGAATTTATTAGAATTTGCGATGATTTTCTTGAGCAGGCAGAAAAAGGCGAACCGTATGATTATTCAAATCTGCCTAAAGAACTTCTTTCATGGCTTTGGATTCCGGGTTCTATTCTGATAGGACTTGTGATTGCGTTTATATGTGTAGGCGTAATGAAATCGAAGCTCAGGACTGTCAGAAGTCAGCCTGCCGCAAACAGCTATGTAAAAGCAGGCAGTATGCAGCTCAGGGAACAGCGCGATTTGTTTTTGTACAGAACTGTTACAAAGCGTCCTAAGCCCAAAAACTCGGGTTCCGGTTCGGGAGGCAGCAGGACACATTCAAGTTCGTCGGGTTCATCTCACGGCGGCAGAGGCGGAAAATTCTGAGTGAGATGCTGTGGCCAAAATGTAAATGGGTTTGATAATTGGTATTTATAGGAGAAATAGTTTTGAAAATATTGATTGCGTCGGATATTCACGGTTCGGCATACTATTGTAAAAAATTGATAGAAGCATACAAAACGGAAAAAGCGGACAAACTTTTGCTCTTGGGAGATATTCTGTATCACGGCCCGAGAAACGATTTGCCTGAAGAGTATGCTCCGAAAGAGGTTATACAGATGCTGAACCGGATGAAGAAAGAAATTCTGTGTGTCCGCGGAAACTGTGATACTGAAGTTGACCAAATGGTGCTTGAGTTTCCAGTGATGGCAGAGTACAGCTTTATGTATGACGGAAACCGTATGATTTTCATAACACACGGACATAAATTCAATGAAAGCAATTTGCCGATGCTGAATAAGGGCGATGTACTGCTGAACGGACATACGCATGTGCCGAAATGTACGGAACATGAAGATTATATATACATAAATCCCGGTTCTGTTTCAATCCCGAAAGAATCGTCAGAGCACAGCTATATGATTTATGAAAATTCGGAATTTGTGTGGAAAAATCTGGACGGAGAGGAATATATGAGATATAAACCTGCTCGATAAATATTTTTCCTTTAAATCGGTAACAATAATACCCCAAGGAGTTATAAAATAATTTATATAAATTATTATGTTAATAAACAGGGGGTATTTATGGAACATAAAATATATGAAACAGTTGACAGTGTTGAAAGAATGAATGCTGCTTTTGCGCGTGTCCGAACAGCGCAGCAGGCGTTTTCTAGATACACGCAAAAGCAGGTTGATGAAATATTTCTGGCTGCAGCCGCCGCGGCGGCTGCAGCCAGAATTCCTTTAGCAAAAGCGGCTGCTGATGAAACCGGCATGGGCGTTATGGAGGATAAAGTCATAAAAAATCATTATGCCGCAGAATATATTTATAACACATATAAAAATGTAAAAACATGCGGTGTGATTGAAGAGGATAAAGCATACGGCATACAGAAAATCGCAGAGCCTATTGGCGTCATCGCGGCTGTTATTCCGACAACAAATCCGACTTCTACCGCTATTTTTAAAACACTTATTTCTCTTAAAACAAAAAACGGCATAATATTGAGTCCGCATCCGAAAGCAAAAAAATGTACGGTTGCTGCCGCAAAAGTTGTTTTGGAGGCGGCGGTAAAGGCAGGCGCGCCTGAGGACATTATCGTGTGGATAGATGAACCGAGCCTTGAGATTACAAACGCTGTTATGAAACAAGCGGATATGATTCTCGCAACAGGAGGCCCGGGCTTAGTAAAAGCCGCTTATTCAAGCGGAAAACCCGCAATAGGTGTCGGTGCGGGAAATGTTCCGGCGGTTATTGATGAGTCAGCGGACATTGTCCTTGCGGTAAACTCGATTATACATTCAAAGACATTTGATAACGGTATGATCTGCGCTTCCGAGCAGGCTGTAATTGTTTCGGATAAAATTTACGGTGATGTAAAGAGCGACTTTACAAAAAGAGGATGTTATTTTCTCAATCCGGAGGAAACGGAAAAAGTCAGAAAGACAATGATTATCGACGGCGCATTAAATGCTAAAATTGTGGGAAGAAAAGCGTGTGAAATTGCCGAAATGGCAGATGTTTCCGTACCGGAGGAAACAAAAATTCTTATCGGAGAGGTAGAATCTACCGATTTGTCGGAGGAATTTGCGCATGAAAAGCTTTCTCCCGTGCTTGCGATGTATAAGGCGGTTTCAATAGAGGACGCTTTTCAAAAAGCGGAAAGTCTCATTACTGCAGGCGGCATAGGCCATACATCTTCAATTTATCTCAATGAGAAAACTGAACATGCCAGGATTGAAGAATTTTCAAGGCGTATGAAAACAGGCCGTATTCTTGTAAATACGCCGTCATCTCATGGTGGCATAGGAGATATTTACAATTTTAAACTTGCGCCATCACTTACGCTTGGCTGTGGCTCGTGGGGAGGCAATTCTGTTTCCGAAAATGTGGGGGTAAAGCATCTTATGAATATAAAAACGGTTGCTGAAAGACGTGAAAATATGCTTTGGTTCAAGGCTCCGGAGAAAATATATATAAAGAAAGGCTGTTTGCCTGCCGCACTTGATGAATTAAAGAGTGTTCACGGAATAAAAAGAGTATTTATTGTAACGGATAACTTCCTTTATGCTAACGGACATACAAAGCCTGTAACTGCAAAACTCGATGAACTGGGAATATCGCACACAACATTTTTTGATGTAGAACCTGACCCGACTATCGCATGTACTCAAAGAGGCGCGGAGCAGATGAGAAGCTTTAAACCGGACTGCATCATAGCTTTCGGCGGCGGTTCTGCTATGGATGCGGCGAAAGTTATGTGGGTCATGTACGAGCACCCTGATGTAAAATTTGACGACATGGCTATGCGTTTTATGGATATCAGAAAGAGGGTGTACACTTTTCCCGAAATGGGCAGGAAAGCATATTTTGCTGCTGTTCCGACTTCCGCTGGAACGGGTTCAGAAGTAACTCCTTTTGCTGTTGTAACAGATGAAAAAACAGGAATAAAGTATCCTTTGGCGGATTACGCTCTTCTGCCTAAAATGGCAATTGTAGATGTTGACTTCCATATGTCCGCTCCTAAATCTCTTACAGCGGCCTCCGGAATTGACGCTGTAACTCACGCGGTTGAGGCTTATGCGTCAATGCTTGCGACAGACTATACAGACGGGTTAGCCCTAAAATCTCTTAAAATCGTATTTGAATATCTGCCGCGCGCATATGAGAACGGAATACATGATACAGTTGCCCGAGAAAAAATGGCAAATGCCGCAACTATGGCAGGTATGGCATTTGCAAACGCGTTCCTCGGCGTGTGCCACTCAATGGCGCACAAGCTAGGCGCTTTTTATCATTTGCCGCACGGTGTCGCAAATGCGCTTATGATTAACGAAGTGATTAGGTTCAATGCTTCTGATGTTCCGGTAAAGATGGGTACATTCCCTCAATATGCTTATCCTCATACAAATGAAAGATATGCGGAGATCGCAGACAGCCTCGGCCTTGGCGGCAGTACGGTTGAAGAAAAGATTGAAAATCTGATTGCCGCGATTGACGAGCTTAAGGCAGTGGTAGGAATAAAACCGTGTATAAAGGACTATGTTCCCGATGAGGCGGATTTTAAGTCAAAGCTCGATGAAATGTCAGAGCTCGCTTTTGATGACCAGTGTACGGGAGCAAACCCCAGATATCCGCTTATAAGTGAGATAAAGCAGATGTATCTGAATGCATATTATGGTAACTTGTAAAATCTTTTGACAACACAGGATGATGAATGTAATATATATGTAAAGGGAACGCCGCCGATATACGGTTATTCTCCCGGAAACATAAACGAAATAATCGCATTGCTTTTCGGTTAAAAAATACGCGATTATTTCGTTTTTTTTATAAGTAATATGATTACAGTCTGAATCATGCAGAACATGAGTTGTAAAATTTCAAAATCACTCATTTTAGAAAACCTCCTTTTCGCATAGTCTTGGCAATTTTGCGTGCCCGGTTCTAAGTAAAAAGGAGAATAACCGCTCCACCGATACGGGAGGTGTCCCCCAAGGGGAATAGTATCAGGGGTCGGATTAGCATTCAATGATAAAGTCCAATATTTCCCAAATAATCCAAATCCCAGTATTCAAATTCTTGCGTGCAGCAAATCAGTATGATATTATTAAAAATAATTTTGCGGGGTGGTTGCATGAAGATTTTTAATTGTATATTGGGAATATTCTCAATTTTTGCAGCGTTTTACTGCATTTTTTACCCGGGGCTTACGTTTCTTAATGTCGGCTGGATAATCACAATTCTGATGGGCGCGTGGGGGATCTGCATGATGTTTGACTTTTTCTCGAACAGAAAAGAGCGAAAACGTCAGAAAGGCGAATTGGCCGCAGGTATTTTCGGCCTTGTGGCAGGTATTGCCGCGGCAATACTGTCGGTGATTGCAATGGTTACACCGGCGGTAAGGCTCACTATTGACGCAATAGTTTTGTATATGCTTGCCGGCTGGATTTTAATAGGCGGCATTATGTCGTTGGGCATGGCATTTAAAACAAAGAAAATCACTGATTCAAAAAAGTGGATTTTGACATTGATTATGGGTATTCTGCTAATTATCAGCGGAATTTACTGTTTCGGACATCTTATTCTTCTTGCGCAGTTCACCGGTGTCTATATAGGAGTTGCATTGGTGGTATACGGTGTCAGATTGATTATATCGGTATTTGAATAACATTACGGGGATTTAATATGAAATGTGTTTTTAAAGAGCTTTTCAAGTACAAAAAAGAGCTTGCCCTTATAGTGCTGACGGTTATCGGTACAACACTGTGTACGTTGGGATTGCCGTTTTTGCTTACGAAACTTATCGACAAAGCTATTCCGGAAGAAAATATTGGGCTTATACTGAAAATCGGTGGATTTATGATAACGCTGGTTTTGGTGGGAGTTATATGTGGAGTGCTTACAAGCAGACTTTCCGCAACGGTATCAATGGGAGTCGGAAGAAATCTGAGAAGCGCTGTATTCAGTAAAGTACAGAGTTTTTCACAAACAGAAATGGATAAGTTTTCCGCTTCATCACTTATTACGAGAACGAATAACGATATAAATCAGGTACAGGTGTTCCTGAATCAGTGTTTGAGAATAGCTGTTCAGGCTCCGATTATGTGTATTCTCGGTACAGTGCTGGCGATTTCAAACAGCCCGAGTTTATCTGTTGTTTTAATTGTTTCAATTCCGCTTATGGCAATTGTTTTGGTTATTATCGCCAAGATTGCAATTCCGCTTTCACAAAAGATACAGCTTAAAATTGACAGAATCAACTTAGTTTTGCGTGAGCGGCTTACCGGAGTACGTGTTATAAGAGCTTTCGGAACTACTGAATTTGAAAGCAAAAAATTTGAAGAGATAAACAGAGATTATCAGAGAACAACCAAGAAAATGCAGAGAACGTCAAATGCGGTAATGCCTGTTCTTACAGTTATTCTTTCGTTCACTGCGGCGATGATTATGCTGATGTCGGCAAATCAGTTTATCAATAAAGGTGTAGACTACACAATCGGAGAGGTTATGGCAATTATTCAGTACATCATGCAGATAATGATGGCTGTTATTATGCTGACTCTTGTGTTTGTCATGCTTCCGCGCGCCGCCACTTCCGCGGCTCGTGCTCAGGAGGTTTTGGAAACAGAGCCTGTTATAAAAAATAAAGAAAAGACAATTGATAACAGTGAGCAGAAAGGATATCTTACATTTAAAAATGTATCGTTTACATATCCCGGAGCGAAAAAGCCTGCTGTCAATAATCTTTCTTTTGAAGCAAAACCGGGCGAAATAACGGCAATTATCGGCGGTACGGGAATGGGCAAATCTACGATAGTAAATCTTATTCCGCGGCTTTACGATGTAACTGAGGGCCAGGTTCTGGTTGACGGTGTGGACGTCAGAGATTATGACATCAAAGTATTGAGAGACAAGATAGGTTTTGTTCCGCAGAAAGCTGTTCTTTTTGCGGGAACTATTGCTTCAAATATTGAGTTTGGCGACAAGAACCCTACAGAGGACAGAATTGTTGAGGCAGTAAAAATTGCGCAGTCCTACGATTTTGTAATGAAAAAGGACGAAGGCTTTAATTCACCGATTTCACAGGGCGGAACTAATGTGTCGGGCGGTCAGCGTCAGCGTCTTGCTATTGCGAGAGCAATCGTAAGAAAACCCGAGATTTATGTTTTTGACGACAGTTTTTCCGCACTTGACTTTAAAACCGACAAAGCTTTGCGTGCCGCGTTGTCTGCTGAAACCGACAATGCTACTGTTGTTATTGTCGCACAGCGAATCAGCACTATTATGGACGCGGACAGAATCATCGTAATTGATAAAGGCGAAATAGTCGGAATAGGTAAACACCGTGAATTGATTGAAATGTGCGAAACGTATAATGAAATTGTGCGTTCACAGATGTCTGAGGAGGATATGAAGAAATGAAAAAGAAAAGAATAAAAAATTCTCCTTACAGAAGACTTTTTGAGTGCATGAAGCCGTACAGAGTAAAACTCATAGCGGCGGTAATTATTCTGCTTATAGCTGTTATCTCATATTCGTGCGCACCGTTGTTTATGGGTTATGCGACAAATGCTTTAACGGATATTTTTACATGGGCAAGTACATACAAGGAAGGTCATCCTTTTTTGAAATTTTTGCTTTTAATGGGTATTGCTTATGCTCTGAACGCAGTTTTGTCATATATTGCGCAATGGCTTATTGTTGATGTAACAGAGAATACTGTTTACGATTTAAGAAAAAAAGTCGAGAACAAGCTTTCAAAGCTTCCGCTTAATTATTACGACACAAATTCATACGGTGATATTCTGAGCCGTGTTACGAATGATGTAGATACTGTGTCCGGCTCACTCCAGC
>JAFTXL010000184.1 GCA_017464985.1 Clostridia bacterium
TAATATTCTTCTTTTAATCTACACGTCTCTTTGAAAGCAATACTTCACCGTCTTTGTCGCTTACTCTTACAACGATAGCTTCAACCATATCGCCGACATTAAGCTGACCAACTTCAAAACCGGGAACTTCTGCAAATTCTTCAATCGGAATATAACCTTCGAACTTAAAGCCTAAGTCAACATAGACACGTGATGAGTCTATCTTTACAATAGGTTTTTTAACTATCTCTCCTGTCGCAATTGTAGTAAAAGACTCTTCAAGAAGTGCCGCAAAAGAATCGTAATCGGCTGTATCATCAGATGCTTTCTCTGCTGCATCAACAACTGCCTCATTTTCTTTAAAATCAACTTCGCTCATAGTACAAATAACCTCCTCGATGATCCAGTCAGGTGTCGATGCACCGGCTGTCACACCTACTCTCTTAATATTTTCTAAACCGCTTACATCTATTTCAGACGCATTTTCAACTAAAAAAACTTTATCACACAGTCCTTTGCTGATTTCGTACAGTTTAACAGTATTTGAACTGTGTCTGCCTCCCACAACCAACATCATATCTACTGATGAAGCTATTTCTCTTGTCTCATATTGTCTCAATGACGTAGCATTGCATATTGTATCAAAAATAACGCATTTGTCAAAGGAATTTTTACAAAAAGCTGCTATATCAGCAAATTTTTTTGCGTTAAACGTGGTCTGAGCTACAACACTGTACATACTGCCGTCATTCGGTATAATTTCGCACTGTTCTGTACTGTCAATAATATACGCGGAATTACTGCACCAACCGTTTATACCGATAACCTCCGGATGAGTCTTATCGCCCACAATGATTATCTTGTGACCCTTGAGGTATTCTTCTTTTACAAGATTCTGAATTTTCTTAACAAAAGGACACGTAGCATCAGTTATTTTCGCATTTTTACTCTCAAGCAGTTTTATTATTTCAGGAGAAACTCCGTGCGCTCTTATGATAACTTCCGCACCGTTTAAATCTGCGGATTCAGCAGAATCAATTGCGCAAATTCCCTTTTTCTCCAATTCTTCAATAACAGAACTGTTGTGAATGAGAGGACCGTATGTATATATCGGCACATCTGTTTTCTTTTCGGCAAGAAAAAAAGCCTTTTTCACTGCTTTATTTACACCGAAACAAAACCCTGCGTTTTCAGCTCTTACTATTTCCATCCGGAACCTCTGTTAAATCATATATATAGTCCAACACCTGCTGAGCCATTTCCGTATACTCTTCGCGGGTATAGTTTGTGCCATCAGCTTTCTTTTCAAAATAAATCGGATTACCGTATCTTATTTTTATCTTTCCGAAGAGTTTAAAATCTCCGTAAATAGCAACAGGCTGTATCGGAACACCTGCTTCAACAGCAAACTTTGCAACGCCGTGTCTTGCCTTTACTGCACGGCCTTTTCCCTTCGACCTCGTACCCTGGGGAAAAATACCTATAGTACCGCCCTCTTTGAGAATAGTAAACACCATTTTAGCGGCAGATATATCCATTGTACCCCTCCGCACGGGAAACGCCTGTAAAAAGCGAAGAAAAGCACCTAAAAACTTCTTTTCAAAAAGCTCTGCCTTTGCCATCCACCTGATATGACGTTTTATCTTATACTCAATGAAAATCATATCAATCATAGTCTCGTGATTTGCGGCAAATATAACAGGACCTTCTTTTATAACTTTGTCGCGGTCATACACTTTAACGCGAAGAAAAGTAGAAAAGATAGGTGTCAGTATGAATCTGCATATCTCAATAAAAGCTTTCAATTTCTCTCCTCCGCAATCTTAAGTATTGTTTCAATAGCCTCGTCAAGTGACATATCCGTAGAATCAACAACCACTGCATCCTCCGCGCATACAAGAGGAGAAACTTCTCTCGTTGTATCTTCGAGGTCACGCGCTTTCATGTTTTCAAGTATTTTCTCATAATCAACGGTACTGTCTTTCACTTTCAACTCATCGAAACGACGTTTAGCGCGAACTTCAGCACTTGCAGTCAAGAAAATCTTTACCGATGCATCTTTCAATACATTACTGCCGATATCTCTGCCGTCCATTACAACATTATTCGATGCCGCAATTTTCCTCTGTAAATCCACAAGGTATTCTCTGATGGCAGGAACCTGGGCAACTTTTGATGCTGCCGTTGAAATCTCCGGGGTTCTGATAAGATCTGTATAATCTTCTCCGTTCACAACAACATGCTGTTCTGCGTCATTATAAATAATTTCAAGGTTAAAATCAGCAACAGCATCTTTCGCCTTTAAACGAAGCTCGTTTTCACCTAAAGATTTAACATCAATGCCCTTTTTTATCATATACAGAGCATATGATCTGTACATAGCACCCGTATCAAGATATATATATGATTTCTTTTTAGCAACAGCTTTTGCAATAGTGCTCTTCCCCGCACCGGAAGGACCGTCTATGGCTATATTTACATATTTTGACATATTTCAAATTCCTTTTCTTTTTATCACGCTGTTTCATATTCTATCAAATCACAGCGAGTTATACAAGCTTTTAACTGCATCGCTTATTTCACCGTACATATACAGCGAGCCAAGCGCAAAAACAGTCCCATATTCTCCTTGTTCCTCTGCGGCTGCAGAAACAGCACTGCAAACTGAATCATACGCCGCCGCGCAAATGCCGCATTCTTCTGCTTCTGAAGCTAAACTGTGCGCGGCCAGCGCACGCGGATTGTCAGGTGTTACAGCATACAGCTTTGCTGTTATATCCTTTATCAGCTCAAGCATATCTTTATAATTTTTATCTGCCATCACACCCATGACAACAGCAATTTTTTTATTTTTAAAAAGACTTTTTATATTTTTTACGGTTGCACTCATTCCGTGCACATTATGAGCTCCGTCAAAAACAATAACAGGAGAATCCGCAAGAACTTCAAATCTTCCGGGCCATTTCGCATTTAAAAGGCCTTGTCTTATATTTTCATCTGATATCTTTAATCCGCACCTTACCAATTCATCGATAACAAGCATGGCAGTTGCTGCATTTTTTACCTGATAATCACCGATTAAGCGTATCTCTATATCCGAATGACCAGCACAGTCAAACAGTGTTCCGGCTATTCCTCTTTCATTTATTTTTATTTTACTGAAATCAGGAACAGCAAGTGAACATTTTTCCGCTTCACATTTTTTTCTTATCTCATCTTCAGCTTCTTTATTCTCACCGTAAAACACAACTCTGCAGCCTGATTTTATTATACCGGACTTTGTAGCTGAAATTTCCTTTACTGTGCCGCCCAGCTCTTTTGTATGATCAAGACCTATCGCTGTGATTACTGCGACAAGAGGAGCAGGAATTACATTTGTAGAGTCAAGCGCTCCTCCCATACCTGCCTCTATAACCGCAATTTCACATCCGCGCCTTTTAAAAAACTCAAATCCTATAGCAGTTATAAGCTCAAATTCCGTCGGCAGATCCTCCATACTGTCAGCATACGGCTTTACATACTCCGTAATTTCCGCTAGTTCGTCATCAGGAATCACTTCACCGCAAAACTGTATACGCTCATTAAATACTTTTATATAAGGAGATGTGTAAAGTCCCGTTTTATATCCCGCCGCCCTGAGTACAGATTCAACGAAAGCGGAAGTAGATCCTTTTCCGTTTGTCCCTGCGATATGTACTGTTTTAAAACTGTACTGAGGATTACCGATTTTAGAAAGGAGTTCCTTTGTCCTTGAAAGACCGGGACGGCTTCCTCTCCATGCTATACTGTGTATATATTCCAAAGCCTGATTATATGTCATTAAATTCACCCTCGCGCTTTATCTTTTCAGCCGGTTTATCTCATTTTGAATTGATTTATTTTTAAGCAGCATATATATTAAATAAAACTCAACAATACCGATGCACATATACAGAGGTATTCTGCACAGTATTATTCCCAAAGCATATCCCATGATATAAAGACCGAAAGATTTAACAATCATGGAACCTATTATATGAGCTGCCATAACAGATGTGAATATCTGCAATTTACCTTTTTTTACTATATAGTGAGACACAAGTCCTGCCGTAATGCCTACAGCGGCCGAACCAATCGTTATTATAGGGTTTACAGAATATCCGGAGCTTACACAGCTCAGAAGGTCCGCAACTGCTCCTACCGCGCCGCCACACACTGGTCCGAAAGCAATACCCGCTATGATTATAGGAATATTTTCAAAAGTAATTCTGATAGCGCCAAAAGTCATATACGTCTTACATATCCAGCCTATGGCAAAACTTATTGCGGCAAGCATCGCGCATGAAATAACTATTCTTGTTTTTTTCATAAAAAAACTCCCTTCCGAAATCAATACGTAAGAGAGCAGCATCTGTGTACATGCATATGTTTTATCAATTTCATATTTATACAGCGGATGAAATACCAAACCGCAAGCATTACTTTTTACATATAAACAAAATATTGTAATGCTTTTCGCCCGGAGGCTCTACTCCCATCCTCCGATACTTAACGCTTGGCACCTGCTCTGGCAATACAAAAGGGAATCAGCATGGTCTGAAAGAAAATCGCGTTACAGACCGTGCCGATTCTGCAAAATCTTCTTTTATATTGCAGGATTTACAATCTTATTCTTTTATGAGACGGAGTGTCTCTCTTGCAATCGCAAGCTCTTCGTTTGTTGGAATAACAAAGATTTTAACCTTTGAATCTTCTGCTGAAATATCAGCTTCAACGCCTCTTGTATTATTCTTTTCTTCGTCAATCTTAATACCGAAGAAGTCCATATCTTTGCAGCAAGCAAGTCTTGAAGCCTTGTCATTCTCGCCTACACCCGCAGTAAATACGATAGCATCAGCGCCGTTCATTGCAGCAAGATACTGACCGATATACGCTCTTATGCGGTAGAAGAACATCTGCTGAGCAAGGTAAGCTTTTTCGTCGCCTTTTTCTGCAGCTGCCCATACGTCACGTGTATCTGTACTTACATCACTTATACCGAGAATACCTGACTTTTTGTTCATGATGTTGTTCATCTGCTGTGTTGTAAGATTTTCCTGTTCCATAATAAAGAGTGGAACCGCAGGATCGACAGTTCCGCATCTCGTACCCATTAAAAGACCGTCAAGAGGAGTAAATCCCATATTTGTATCAATACTCTTACCGTATTTTACAGCCGCAATACTTGCGCCGCTGCCTATATGACAGGTGATAATCTTTGTCTCTTCAATCGGCTTGCCGAGCATCTGCGCGGCTCTTTCAGCAACAAATTTATGCGATGTTCCGTGGAAACCGTATTTTCTTACACCATATTTCTCATAGTACTCATACGGAAGAGCATACATATATGCCTCTTTAGGCATTGTCTGATGGAATGCCGTATCAAATACACCTACCTGAGGAACACCCGGCATGGCTGCTGTACATGCATTTATACCGATGATGTTAGGCGGATTGTGAAGAGGGGCAAGAGGTGTACACTCGTCAAGTGCATTCATTACCGCATCAGTAATCGGAACTGATGAAGCAAATTTCTCACCGCCGTGAACTACTCTGTGTCCGATTGCAGCAATTTCGTCAAGACCTTTTATTACGCCTATTTCACCGTCTGTCAATGCCTTAATAACCTCACGTATAGCAACCTCGTGGTCAGGCATATCGCATTTAATTACAACCTTGTCTTTGCCGTAAGGTGTGTGAGTCAACACTGAATCGTTAATACCGATTCTTTCACAAAGACCTTTTGCAAGAACTTTCTCTGACTCAGTATCAATAAGCTGATACTTAAGAGAAGAACTTCCGCAGTTAATTACCAAAATATTCATACAGAAACCTCCTGAACTGTTAAATATATTTATATTGAACAATAATCATCCGATATCAAGCCTGAGCCTGTACTGCTGTAATAGCTACAACACCTACGATATCCTCAGCTGAACAGCCTCTTGAAAGATCGTTTACCGGCTTTGCTATACCCTGCAGGATAGGTCCGTATGCTTCTGCTTTTGCCAAACGCTGCGTAAGCTTATACGCAATGTTTCCGCAGTTAAGATCAGGGAATATAAGAGTATTTGCGTGACCTGCAACAGGACTTCCGGGGGCCTTTGACTGACCGATAGCAGGGACAAGCGCTGCGTCTGCCTGAAGTTCTCCGTCAAGAAGAAGCTCAGGTGCTTTTTCTTTCGCAAGCTTTGTTGCCTCGATAACTTTTTCAGTAAGCTCGCTGTGTGCGCTTCCGTATGTGGAATATGAAAGCATTGCGACGACAGGCTCTTTTTCAACAAGCTGCGCAAATGAATTTGCAGACTCAACCGCGATATCCGCGAGAGTTTCCGCATTCGGATTTTCAACAACACCGCTGTCAGCATATACAAAAGTACCGTCAGCACCGTACTCACAATCAGGAACGACCATTACGAAGAAAGCAGAAGCCATCTTTGTGCCGGGCTTTGTTTTCAATATCTGAAGTGACGGTCTTACCGTGTCGGCAGTTGAATGAGCGGCACCTGATACCATACCGTCAGCCTCTCCGAGTTTAACCATCATTGTGGCAAAGTAAACGTAATCCTTCATAGTCTCTCTTGCCTTTTCAACCGTGACACCTTTAGCTTTTCTGAGTTCATAAAACGCATTTACATACTCATCAAATTTTTCATATGTCTCGGGGTTTATGATCTTGCACTTAGAAATATCAAGACCTGCTGCCATTTCGTTTATTTTTGCGGGATCGCCTACTAAAATTATCTCTGCAATTCCTTTTTCCTGTACCATAGCTGCTGCCTTTATAGTTCTCATATCCTCTGACTCGGGAAGAACTATAGTTTTAATGTCAGCTTTGGCTCTTTCACAAATACGCTCTAAAAATTTCACTTAATGCGCCGCCTTTCAAATTACAAACTATATAATGCCTAAAGCATATGTTTCATAATACAATTTTCGGTAATATTTTACAAGGATTATATTTTGATAAAAAGCAAATGTGGCCGCGCAATCCGCAAGCCTCATTTGCTTTTTCTGACATCTGTCAGCGTTTTTTACGCTTGTTCCATATTGCAATTCCTGTTACAACACATACGGTGGGAATAATAAGTATCATAACACTGCCCAATGAAAAAGCTGTTTTTTCATCTACCACGATCATTTCCGCATTAAGACTCTTTGAAAGTATAGATATATCATCTTCCTTTTCACACATCCAA
>JAFTXL010000185.1 GCA_017464985.1 Clostridia bacterium
GTACGCGTTCCGGTAAGATCGATGTGCGTCTGTATGCGGAGTACGATGTAAAAAGAGGACTTCGCGATTCCGGCGGTAAAGGTGTATTGACGTCGTTTGCTGTGCTGCTCGTTATAATGCCGATTCCTGCGCTTATATCGCTTGGCGTTTTTATTGTAGTTGTACTTATTTCAAAATATGTATCTCTCGGCTCTATTCTCGGTGCTTTAGTTCTTCCTTTTACAGTTTTCTTTTTGGGAGATCATTTCGGTATAGAAAGTGGGTTTACGCTTAATTTTATACTTGCTGTTTTTGTTGCTGTGTTGCTTATCGCAAGACACCATGCGAATATTGGCAGATTGCTTAAGGGACCGGAGTCAAAACTTTTTTCTGGAAAGAAAAAGGATAAATAATAAAATTTACATATGTAAAATTTAAGGCGGCTTGGATTCCAAGCCGCCTTTTTTCGATCAAGTAACAAACCGAATTATTCTGCAATAGCAATAGATGTGATGTGCGGATTCATGCCATTGTACCAGTAAAGGTATCCTTCAACATTTACAACATCTCCGATTGCAAGTTCACCTACAGTTGTATAAACCTCAGTGTCGGTACCTGTCAAATAGACTTCAACGCAGAAATCATATGATTCGCCGTTAAGACTGAGTGTTACATAGATATCATCACCGGGCTCGCCGTTTTTGTATTCAATAGCTTCAACAGTCATTCCTGTGAAAGATACGAGCTGATTCTGGTAATTGATTAACTCATCAGTGCCGAGCAGTTCTGTAACATCTGTTGCTCCGACATAATAGCTGTCACCGTCAATAAATTTAAAGGTCGCATCTGTGATTTCAATTTCTCCGGACCATTCGCTCTTGTAGCCTGTAACTAAAATGCGTGTTCCTGCAACAAGTTTTTCTGCATCTTCTTCTGAACATGCCATCTCGTAGATAAAGTATGCACCGTCTTCGTCTGCTGCGTATACAGTAATAACATCATTCCACCATGACTGTGTAGCCTGTACATAACAAGCAACTGTAACCTCTGTATCAAGATCTGCTGCGGTATATTCTTCATAAGTCATAGCATCGTAGTCTTCGTCGGCTGCAGCGGTAGCAGTAGCAGTAGCCGCTGATGTTGCGCTTTCGCTTTCTGATGAATTGTCATCAGACCCGCATGCAAACAGACAGGAAGCCATAACAATAACAAGCATTACAGCTAAAAGATTTTTTGTTTTCATTTGTCTTTTCTCCTTTATCAATATAAATAAAAATACGAACATAATATACATCTATTATTTAAATGAAGCAACATTTTTAACTAAATTTTCTTTTTATGCTTATATATAACATAAACCCCAATGCAGATCCAGCAAACCGCGAGCGTTGAAAGTAATACTATTGACCCAGCCGGCATCTTACCGAGACTTTGAGGTCCTGTGTCAGATACACTGATCTGATCAAGCCTGTACAGTGATGTCATTTCGGCGTATAGAGCAGCTATGTATTTATCATCGATTGTCTGTTTCCTGCGCGCAGATTTTGTGACCTCTTCGATCATCTGTCCTGCGGCGCTGCGCAGAGATGCAGAGCCGTTAAAAACAGGTGTAACAAAAGTGTTTTCACGGTTATTCAGCAGAAGCTTTGTTGCTTGAATTTTTACATCGTAGTAAAGCTCGTTATTTTCACCGCTCCTGCGGAGATAATCCTGATATTCTTCGCTTTCAGCTGCTTTTGATGTGACAGGTGCATATCCTTCAGTTTGAGAATATGCGTTCTGAACATTATTTGTCAGTAGATATTGAGCAAATAACCATGAGGCAAGGACTTCCTGTGAATCAGATTTATTGAATATGCAGATAGAAGGTCCCTGCGAAATCATTTCAGGATTTGATGTATCGTACTGAGGAACGCTCATAACAACTGTTTCAAATTCAACCACCTGATCCTCGCTGATATCCTGCATTGGGGCGTCGCTTCCCATCCATGTGGCGCCTGCAGTGGAATCAACAGCAAAGATACATTGACCTGCATTGAGAAAGTTGCCGGGATAACTTGATATTTTAAAAGTTGAGAATGCATTTGTTTTTGCATGTTCAGAAATAGTATAAAGCAATGACTTTGTAGTATCGTTAAAAATTTCAATTTCACCTGCATCCGTGGAATAGCCCGCATTAAGCTGCTGCAGCATCTGAATCATCATATTGTCTGTGGATTTATAGATAAACGGAATCATTGTTTTTTGACCGTTTACAAGATAGTTGCCAGCATCATCCTTCGCTAACGCTGCTTCGGAAACTTCCCATACAAAATCCCATGTGAGGACGTCAGGTAATGCATATCCCAATGCTTCTACATACGTCTTATTGACATAGCATGCCTCTGTAGAACGCATAAAAGGAATCGCGTAGTAGTGTCCGCTGAATTTGCATTCTGAAAGAAATTGCGGAACAATTTCATCAAGTGAGGGGGAGTCATACAGCAATTCGCTGCCGCGGAAACCGTATTTTTCATCAGTGAAAAGCTCATCAAGTGGAATAACTGTATTCGAACCGGTCAGGTATGTTGCAATGTGGTCAGGGTAAGTAATGCAGACATTTGGTGTAGTATCTGTGGCAATATTTGTGATGACATCGTTGTATATGTCGCCGTAATCGGTATAAAGACGCAGATTTACAGTGATATTCGGATAAAGCGCTTCAAAGTCTGTAATTGCCTTTTTATAAATTTCTACTTGTGTCATATTGGTATCATTTTTGGCCCAAAAACTGATTTCATATGACTGAGTTGTATCAAATTTATCAGGCAACTCAAATATATTTACTTCATTTTCTCCGTGACAGCCGGAGGATAACAGAGAAAGCGTCAGTATTAAAAATAAAGCAATAAACTTTTTCAACCTTTCATTCCTCCTTTAGAAACACCTGACATGATTTTTTTACGGAAAGCCAGGAATAACACGATTAGTGGCACAGAAATAACGCAGACCGCTGCCATCATAGCAGGAATGTTTTCACGTCCGAATCCGTTTTCACGAATTTCCTGTATACCGTTTGAAACAAGATAATATGCCTGATCATCAGTAATCAGACGCGGCCATATATATGAATTCCAACATTCAATTACTTTCAGAATGGTGATAGTAATAATAGTCGGTTTGCATATGGGTATCATAACTTTAAAAAGATATTTGAAATCCGATGTACCGTCTACTTTAGCAGCATAGTACAGTTCGTCGGGAATCTGGGCAAAATTTTCACGCAGCAAATAGATGTAGAATACAGACGTGACAGACGGCAGAATCAATCCGAGAAAAGTGTTGCGCAAATCCATATTGGTAATGGTAACATAGTTTGTGATAACAACTAATTCTGTCGGAATCATCATCAAAGAAAGAAAAACAGTAAACAGAAGATCTTTTCCTTTAAAATTAAGCCGTGAAAAAGAAAATGCGGCAAGAACTGTTACAACAAGCATCAGAGCAGTAGTTGCAACAGTGAATATAATTGTATTGACAAAATATTGTGCAAGAGGAACTTCTGTAAAAGCAGCAGAGTAATTTTCCAAGGTCGGAGAAAATGTATATAATTTTGGAACCCATTCCGCATTGTATGCACTGTAACTTTTGACCGATGTAAGTACCATCCAGTAGAACGGAAACAGAACAATCAGAGCCCATATACTCAGCAGAATATATGTTATTGTTTTTATTATACGTTTGCGGTTTCGTACACCTTTTTCAATTTTTTCGTAATTCATAAGACACTTCCTTAATAATGTATGTGCTTTTTGCTGACAATCATGTTAATGCATGTAATGGTCAGAACAATGACAAAAAGAATAATGGCAGCAGCAGAAGCATATGAAGGGTACCCGCCGGAGTCGCCGTATAACATGTCATAAATGTAGCCTACGATCGTATTCATTTCAGCTGAATTGAGATCTGTGCCAAACAGCGCAACTGCATCGGAGTAAGCTTTGAATGCGCCGATAAAACCGGTAATTATCAAATAAAATAATGTAGGGGAAATCATCGGCAGAGTGATTTTTGTAAAGATTCTGAATTTTGATGTACCGTCAATTTTTGCCGCGTTGTAATATGTCTGATCGACCGAAGCCAGCGCGCTTGTGAGTATCAGAACTTTAAAAGGCATGACCACCCAGATAGTATACAGACACAGTACTAACATTTTTGCCCAGTAAGGCCCGTCAATAAAATCGATAGGTCCTATATTAAACCATCCGAGAATCATATTGACAAAGCCGTCCGAATAAGCTGTCTGCTTAAACAGAATCATAAATACAAGACCTACAGCGAGAGTGTTGGTGACATACGGCAGAAAGTAAATTGTCTGATACAGTTCGCGCAGTTTTTTGATGGAGCTTAAACCGACAGAAATGAGAAGCGAAAGGATTGTGGAAAGCGGAACAGTTATTATTACCAGAATAAAGGTATTTTTTAACGCTTGCAGAAAATAAGTATCATGGAGTACATAGGAGTAATTGTAAATTCCTGCGCCAAAACTTGTCTGAGATGCAAAATTATAACCCTCCTCAAATGAATAGATTATTACGTCAATCAAAGGGTATATTAAAAAAGTTCCCAGAAACAGCAGGGCAGGCAATAAGTACAACCAACCTTTTAAGTTGTTTTTCTTCATATATTTCCCTCCATGTTTCAAAAGTAAATTCTCTGACCGTTTTCTTTATTAAAAATGAAAACTTTATTGGCTTTAAGGTCAAACCGTACAGCCGTTCCGACAATGCTTCCGATATTTTCAGAGCTTACAATTGAGCGGATTGTATCGTTTTGAGAATCAGGATGCGTTGAAAGTACACTTATATCACGTCCCATAACTTCTACTCCGTTCAGATTACAGGTAAAAGAACCGTTTTCAGAAACAATAAAACCTTCGGGTCGGATAGCAATAGTGACATGTTGATCCGCTATACCGGCAGCATCCAAAACTTTTTCCCTGCCTATATATAATTTGCTGCCTTTTATTTCTCCGTTAAAGACATTGATAGGAGGTGTCCCTAAAAATTTAGCGACAAACAGGTTAACAGGAGAATCATAAACATCCTGCGGTTTACCTATTTGTTGAACAACACCTTCATTCATTACTACAATGAGATCTGAAATTGACATAGCCTCTTCCTGATCGTGAGTGACGAAAACGGTAGTGATATTTGTAGAACGTTGAATGCGCCTTATTTCCTCTCTTGTACGGAGCCTGAGTCTTGCGTCAAGATTAGAAAGCGGCTCGTCAAGAAGTAATATACGCGGCATTTTTACGATAGCGCGCGCAATAGCAACACGCTGCTGCTGACCACCGGACAGTTCGTTTGGTTTACGGTCCATCAAATCCTGAATCTGTACAAGTTCAGCTGCTTTTAGTGCTTTATCCGCCATTTCCTGTTTTGTAAGTTTATTTTTCCCTTTCAGGTTTTCTAATGGAAATGTGATATTTTGTCTGACTGTCAGATGAGGGTACAGAGCATAATTCTGGAAAACCAGTCCGACACCTCGATTTTCAGGAGGAAGGTCTGTGACATCGTCATCCCCGAAAAAGATTTTTCCGCTTGTAGGCTTTTGAAGTCCGGACAGCAGATTCAGAGTAGTAGATTTGCCGCAGCCCGAAGGCCCGAGCAGACCGATGAGTTTACCGTCGGGGATTTCAAATGTAAAATCGTTGACCGCTACAACCTCAGTAGGTTGCTTTTTATTGAGACTGGGATATTTTTTGGTCAGATTCTGTAAAATTACTTTCATAGACCTTATTTCCTTTCAAATATAATAGAAAGATTATACCATGGCAGATATATAAAAAATACTTGAAATCACAGGCAATATATGTTATTTTTTATACGAGTATTGACAGTATATAGGAATTTAATTTCAGGTGCATTATGAGTAAATTATTTGCAGAAAAATTTGCATATTTTTATTATTTCTTTTACTTTTATTTTTTTACAGAACGTATAAAGAATAGAAGCATTTTTTGCTGCAATAAATTATTAGCCATATGACTTTAAATTTATAAAGATGTTTTATTAAACTCTTGCAGCAGAGATGTTGCAGGAGTTTTTAATTTATAAATAAGTTTTAAATATAAAATGTCCGGAGAGATGAATAAAATCGGACAGAGCGGAGGTATATTATGATAGCAGTATTAAAGCATGGAGTAACAGTAGAACAGGCAGAAGGGGTTATAAGTTGGATAAAAAATCAGAATGTTGATGTCCATGTATTCGAGGGACATTTTCAGACGGTATTAGGTCTTATCGGTGATACATCGAAGATTGACAGCGAATTGCTTGAAAGTCTTGAAATAATCGAAAGCGTAAAACGCATATCAGAGCCTTTTAAAAGCGCAAACAGAAAGTTCCATCCGGATGATACTGTTATCGATCTAGGCAACGGTATAAAAATCGGCGGAGGAAACTTTCAGATAATTGCGGGTCCGTGTTCTGTTGAATCAAGAGATCAGCTCTGCGGTATCGCACAGGAAATATGCAATAAAGGCGCAGGACTTTTAAGAGGCGGCGCATTTAAACCGAGAACATCACCGTATGATTTCCAGGGACTTAAAGTAGAAGGTCTTGATCTTCTTGTTGAAGCAAAAAAACTCACGGGTATGCCGATTGTTACGGAGATTATGAACGCAAATCATCTTCCATACTTTGAAAATGTAGACGTAATCCAGGTCGGCGCAAGAAATATGCAAAACTTCGAACTATTGAAAGAACTAGGAAAAACAGATAAAGTTATTCTTTTGAAGAGAGGTCTTGCAAATACAATAAAAGAGTGGCTGATGAGCGCTGAATACATAATGGCAGGCGGAAACGAAAATATAATTCTTTGTGAGCGCGGTATAAGAACATATGAAACAGCTACAAGAAATACACTTGACCTTTCGGCTATTCCTGTTATAAAAGAATTGACACATTTGCCTATAATTGTAGACCCGAGCCACGCAACAGGAGTTGCGAGATATGTTAAACCGATGGCTGTAGCTGCTACTGCAGCAGGCGCTGACGGACTTATGATAGAAGTTCACAATGACCCTGCAAATGCGTTGTGCGACGGTGCGCAGTCACTTACTCCGGTGCAGTTTGAAGATGTGGCTAAAGCTGTTGCGAAGGTCAGAGAAGCTATAATTTAATTTAAACACATACGGAGGATATATCATGAAAATTGGAATTGTAGGTCTCGGACTTATCGGTGGCTCTGCTGCAAAAGCATATAAATCGGAGCCTGAAAACGGATATACTGTTCTGGCATATAATAGGAGCGGCGCTGTTATTGAGTCCGCAAAAGAAGCGGGCATCATAGACGGATGTCTGACGGATGAAAATATTTCGGAATGTGATTTTATAATCCTTGCACTGTATCCTGCCGCAGCAATTTCGTTTTTGGAGAGCAAAGCGGAGCTGATAGGCAAAGACTCTGTTGTAATTGACTTTTGCGGAAACAAGAAAATAATATGCGACGCATGTTTCAAAATTGCAGAAGATCATGGATTTACTTTTGTCGGAGGTCATCCTATGGCAGGAATACAGTATTCGGGACTGCAATACGCAAAAGCTGATTTGTTTAAAAATGCTTCAATGATAATCGTTCCGCCGTCATGTGAAGATGCCGTGATTATTGAACGTGTTAAAGAATATCTTTCACCGCTTGGTTTCGGCAGCTACAACATCACAACTCCGGAATTCCACGATGCGGAAATTGCGTTTACATCACAGCTTGCGCACATTGTATCAAATGCGTACGTTAAAAGTCCCAGCGCTCAGACTCATAAAGGTTTTTCGGCAGGAAGCTACAGAGACCTCACCCGTGTTGCGTGGCTTAACGAAAACATGTGGACTGAACTTTTCATGGAAAACCGTGAAAATATATTAAAAGAACTTTCAATTATAATAGATTCACTTTCTGAGTACAAAAATGCAATTGAAAAAAATGATGCAGAGCGTCTTAAAGAGTTGCTAAATGACGGAAGAGAGTGTAAAGAAAGGGCAGACGGCAAATGAAAACAATTGTTGTAGATAATTCAAAAAAATATGATGTAACTGTAGGATTCGGGTTGTTGTCCGGAAGCGGTAAAAAAATCAAATCTGTATGCAAAGGCGAAA
>JAFTXL010000186.1 GCA_017464985.1 Clostridia bacterium
CCGCACCGTGCCAGCCATACGAACTTGCTTCGCTCTTTAATCCGATAATACAGGTATTGCCGTCTGCGTCAGCATCAAATGCCGCAGGTGTACCGTAAGTTATTGCGACACTCTTATACTTACTCAGGTCTAATTTTCCTACCGAGAAAAAGCTGTTATATCCCATCTGAATCATCGGTCCTGACGGCGTCTCAGCCACATATGCGATTGAATTCGGGTCTGTATCATAGGAAGTAAGCTCTACAGCAGAAATATCTACAACATAGTTATCTGCGGCACTTACATATGACGCAGCAAATAAAGAGCAGATAACTGTAATTGAAAGAAGTAAAGTTAATACTTTCTTCATAATAAAACCTCCGAAAATAAAAATAATAACCTTGAAAACATTATAATTTTCAAAGTTATTATTGCCGTAAATCACTAAAAAAATTTTTCTATTTTATTACAGTAAAACAAGCCTGTCAAATTAGATCAAACGCATGAAAATACTATTATATCAAAAATTACACCCTGTCCTTTGCACGCTGCTGCAAATTGTAAAGTATATTGAGCGCCTCTATAGGTGTCAAAGACTGAACATCTGTATTCTTCAATTCCTCAATGATATCGTCCTGCATAGCGGTTGTCGTAGCAAACGCAAACAAATCAAGTGATGAGCCGTCATTTCCAGAACCTTTCTTTGACCTTTTAACAGCCTTCATTTCATTTCGGCTTATGTCCTGTTCCTCAAGCTTCGTCAAAATTTCTTTCGCTCTGATAGTCACGGCCTTGGGTATTCCGGCAAGTGCCGCAACTGCGATACCGTAACTTCCGTCTGCGCCGCCTCTTTTAATCTTTCTCAGAAAGATAATTTCATCGCCGTTCTTTTTAACATCTACACAGTAATTCTTTACACCATCTATCTGTCCCTCAAGTTCTGTAAGCTCATGATAATGCGTCGCAAACAGCGTACGGCTTTTTATATTTCTTACTATGTACTCAAGCACAGACCAAGCTATGCTGAGTCCGTCAAATGTACTTGTTCCTCTTCCTATTTCATCAAGAATCAAAAGACTTCGCTCTGTAGCATTCGCAATAATATTCGCAACTTCGTTCATTTCCACCATAAACGTGCTCTGTCCCGACGCAAGGTCATCAGACGCTCCGACTCTTGTGAAAATCTTATCCGCAATTCCTATCTCAGCGCTTTCGGCAGGCACAAAACTTCCGCACTGAGCCATAAGTGTAATAAGCGCGGTCTGCCTCATATATGTGGATTTACCTGCCATATTAGGTCCTGTGATTACAAGCAGCATATTTTCATTGCCGTCTGTATAGATGTCGTTTGGAACAAACTCATCACATCCGGGCATTTTTTCTACTACAGGATGGCGTCCGTTTTTAACATTTATGACATTCTCATCGCAGATAGCAGGCTTACAGTAATTCTCTCTGTCCGCAACCTCCGCAAATGACGCAAGCGCATCTATTACCGATACCGCCTGAGCCGTCATTCTGAGTCTCTCGCTCTGTTCCTGCGCATATTGGCGTATTTTCACAAAACATTCGTATTCAAGCACCGTAAGTCTTTCTTCTGCGCCGAGTATCGCGTCCTCCATCTGCTTGAGTTCTTCTGTAATATAACGCTCATTGTTCGCCAATGTCTGTTTACGGATATATCTGTCCGGAACAAGATTCAGATACGACTTTGTTACCTCGATATAGTAACCGAATACTCTGTTATAACCTACCTTTAAATTTTTAATACCTGTATCGTTTTTCTCGCGTGCTTCAAGCTCCGCAAGCCATCCTTTTCCGTCACGCGAAGCGCGTCTGCACAGATCAACTTCTTCGTTATATCCATCGCGTATTATACCGCCCTCTTTTACGCTGAGCGGCGGCTCGTCATTTAAAGATTCCTCCAAAAGTTGTCTCAAATCGGTGAGCAAATCAATATTCGCAAGCCCCTCTCCGAGCATCTTTGATGTACACTCTGAAAGAATGTCCGTTATGGCAGGAAGCTTCGTCAATGAAGCACGTAAAGACACCAAATCGCGCGCATTTACAGTTCCGAGTGATATCTTACCCGCAAGTCTTTCAATGTCGTAAATGCCGTCTAAAAGCTCTCTGAGCTCGCTTCTGACCATGAATTTGCCTTTCAATTCGTCAACAGCGTCAAGTCTCTGACAAATAGCATCTTTGTCTACAAGCGGCTGTTCCAGCCATTTTTTCAGCATACGCCCGCCCATTGCTGTCTCTGTCTTATCAAGAACCCACAAAAGAGAGCCTTTTTTTGTCTTGTCTCTCATAGTCTCTGTTATCTCAAGGTTGCGGCGTGATTGAGCATCAATTGCCATAAATTCATTAACTTTATAAAAAGACGGCTTTAATATACCCTCAAGGTCCATCTTTTGAGTATCTGCCGCATACGCTATAAGCGAACCTGCAGCGTTAACTGAAAAATCAGCTTTCTGCTTTGTGTCAAGCTTTGAACCCGTATATTTTTCAAGTATCTCAACACAGGAATCCATATTAAAATAACTTTCCGGTAGTCTAGAAATATACGCATTTGATATATTTTTAGACACAGACATGATTCTTTCAAAATCCGCGGCATTCACGTTTATTATCATTTCACTCGGTGCGAATCTCGCAATCTCATCTGCTAAATGCTGGAATGTACTGCCAATAGTAAGCGATGTACAGTAAAGCTCTCCTGTTGATATATCCGCTGCAGCAAGACCGTACATATTTCGGTAAGAATAGACAGATACAATATAATTGTTTGACTTTTTATCAAGCATTTGCTCGTCTGTAACAGTGCCCGGCGTGTATATTTTTACAATATCTCTTTTAACTATACCCTTCGCCTGCGCAGGGTCTTCAAGCTGCTCACATATAGCAACCTTATAACCCTTTCCGACAAGCCGGCTGATATAGGATACAGAAGCGTGATGGGGTATACCGCACATAGGCGCGCGTTTTTCGAGACCGCAATCTCTTCCGGTAAGGACAAGTTCAAGCTCCCTTGCAGCAGTCTCCGCATCATCAAAAAACATTTCATAAAAATCGCCCAATCTGAAAAAAAGCAAACAATCGGGACAGCGTTCTTTTATTTCAAGGTACTGACGCATCATAGGTGTTAGCTCTGCCATAATGTCTTTTCCATCCTCTTCCTGCAAATATATCTGTGTCAAAATATTAAGGCGGTGCGCGAACTTGCGCACCGCCTTAATATACTAACAAAA
>JAFTXL010000187.1 GCA_017464985.1 Clostridia bacterium
AATAGTGCGATGTAATTTAATTTCCTTGCCAATGGTAGACTTGTCTTTTCCAATGTTTTGAGCAATTGCTGTCTTAGTAGAACCGTTAGTAATACCTGCTAAAATGATTCTTCTTTCGTCTAAAGTGAGATGTGAGTGTGAATTGTTGATGTCTTTAATCATATTAAGCACCTGCCTTTTCATGGCAGCTTAGGAGTTGTTCATATTTTACATGAAGTGAAAGACTAATTTCTACATCTTTTGAAGTGGAAGTTTGAGTAAGACTAAATTCCACTTTGACCCCGGGCGTGTGGAATTTAACTTTTCAATTCTCAAATAATATTTTCATGCGATTGCCCTGCTGTAATTTCAACTTTACACTTCTCTTTTTTATAAAATCGGGTATAATGTAAGATATCTGTAGATCAGAACAATAAAAATAAGGCGGTGATTTTATTGAAAATGCAGATCATAGATGAAAACACTATCAAAGTTGTTCTTACAAAAAAGGATTTTCAAATACGCAATATAGATATAAAACGTTTTAAACCGGGGTCAACTATATACAGACAGCTTGTTCTCGAAATTATGCTCCAGGCAGCACATGAGTTGAATTTCAAGGCAGACGATTGCCGCGTTGTTGTTGAAGGTCACGTTTCAAAACCCAACGAAATTACACTTTTAATCACAAAACTTGTAGCAGGTCAGCCATTTAAACCTGCTGAAGGCGAACAATTTGACGATCCTCACGATACGAAGGCTGCGTCAAATCTAGACAGACTTTCATCTATGATGAACAGTCTCGCTGAGATGGCAGCAGCGCTCGGCAGCGCATCAGAAGAAGAAGCTGCTCCTGTTCCTTGTTTTCCGTCAGACATTATAATCTCTTTTTCAGATTTCGAAAAAATGATTGAACTTTTACACAGATTTCCGGAATTAAAAAACGTTGCAAGTTCACTGTATGAACACAATGATTCATATTTTCTCGTACTCAAAGTGTATGCGCGGAATGCCAAGCTTGTTGTAAAATTCAGAAATCTAGCTGTAGAATATGACGGTGTTCAGCTGCCTGCAGATACTTTCATACCGATTCTGCAGGAGCACGGCAGCCTCATTATAAAAAAAGGTGCTGTGCCTATGCTGTTGAGAAAATTTAATATATAAAAATATAGCTATTATGCTTACAGGCACGCTTAAAAAGCGTGCCTGTAAGTTTTTACTAAATGAATTTTTATTTCATCGCTTTATATTTCTTTTTGCGGAGCGCAATGTGTTTCTGAGCAGAATCGTTATCGTCATAGGTCCGACGCCGCCCGGAACAGGAGTTATTGCACCGCATACATCATATACGGAATCAAAATTCACATCTCCGCACAGTTTGCCGTTTTCGTCACGGTTCATACCTACATCTATTACTACAGCACCCGGCTTTACATAGTCCGCATCAATAAATTTCGCTTTGCCGATTGCAACAACCAATATATCCGCCCTGCGGCATACTGCTTTTAAATCCGCGGTTTTTGAATGAGCAACAGTTACGGTACCATTTGCCGCAAGAAGAAGCATAGCCATAGGCTTTCCGACGATGTTACTTCTTCCCACAACGACACATTCACTGCCTGCAATCTCAATTCCACTCTCATAAATAAGCTCCATTATTCCGGACGGAGTACATGGCTCAAATACAGCGTCACCTGTGAAAAGTTTACCTGCAGAATACGGATGGAAACAATCCACATCCTTTTCCGGAACTATACGTTCTATAACTTTTCTTTCCGATATCTGCTTCGGAAGAGGGAGCTGTACAAGAATACCGTGAACGCTGTCATCTTCATTCAATTTATCTATCAACGCAAGAAGTTCCTCTTCGGCTGTTTCCTCAGGAAGAGCATATTCAAGAGACTTTATGCCTACCTCATTGCATGAATTCTTTTTATTATTTACGTACACACGTGACGCAGGGTTATTTCCCACAATAACGACAGCAAGGCAGGGCTCCACACCTGCAGCTTTTATTACATCTGTTTCCCGGGCAATATCGAGTCTTATACGTTTTGCAACTGCTTTTCCGTCTATGATTTTGTTATCTTTTTCCACCTTAAAACCTCCGTTTTGCTATATTTTGTTTAATTATCGTCACCGAAATCGTAGCTGTCCACCAAAATTTTTCTGGCATTGCTCCCGTCTCTGCAGCTTACAATTCCGCGTTCTTCCATCATATCAACAATTCTTCCTGCTCTGTTAAAACCTATGTTAAACTTTCTCTGCAGCATGGATACAGAAATGCTCTTTGTTTCAATCGCAATCTTTACAGCCTTTCTGAAAAGAATCTCATCATCACTAAGTCCGCTCTCGTCTCCGCCGGACTTGTCCGCGGCAGTAGGTGTAACCATTCCCTCATCAACTTTCTGCATAACATCCTGCGCATACTCAGCAGTGCTTGTCTGCATTATACAGTCAACAACAGATTCTATTTCATTATCAGATACATACGCACCCTGAATACGGAGATCCTTTGACGACTCCGGAGAATGGTACAGCATATCTCCTCGTCCCAAAAGTTTTTCCGCACCTGTTACGTCAATAATCGTACGTGAGTCAACCTGAGAAGAAACCTTGAGCGCAATTCTGACAGGTATATTAGACTTTATAAGACCGGTAATTACATCAACCGACGGGCGCTGTGTAGCGACAACAAGATGCATACCTGCGGCTCTCGCCTTTTGAGCAATTCTGTTTATGGCAGTTTCAACAGAATCACGCGCAACCATCATAAGGTCGGCAAGCTCATCTATAATAATAACTATTGTCGGCATCTTGCTGAGTCCGTGAGTCTCCGCATATGCATTGTATGATTTTAAATCTCTCACTCCGTACATTGCAAGCAGCTTGTACCGTTTTTCCATCTGATCAACAGCCCATGCGAGAGCTGACGCAGCTTTCTTAGGCTCTGTCACAACAGGAAGAAGCAAGTGCGGAATTCCGTTATATTTAGAAAACTCAACCATCTTAGGGTCAATCAAAATAAACTTTACCTCTTCCGGAGAAGCATTGAACAGCATACTCATAATGATGCCGTTAGTACATACACTCTTACCGGAACCCGTTGTACCGGCAATCATCAAATGCGGCATTTTTGCAAGGTCTACCACAACAGGCTCTCCCGATATTCCGGAACCGAGACATGCCGCAAGCTTTGACCTGTTATACCGGAATGCATCACTCTCAATAATTTCACGGAAATAAACAGTTCTTTTTTCTTTATTAGGAATTTCTATGCCGATAGCCGCTTTTCCCGGAATAGGAGCTTCTATTCTGATAGATTCCGCGGCAAGATTGAGCGCAATATCATCTGAAAGATTTTTTATCTTACTTACACGCACTCCGACACTCGGAATCAATTCGTATCTTGTTACGGTAGGTCCTATAGAATAATTAGTAACCTTTGCCTCAATCCCAAAGCTTCTCATAACAGCTTCAAGTTTACGCGCATTTGCAGCGGCCTGATTTCTTTCAAGAGTAGGGTTACGTCTGTTTTTTTCTATGTCAAGCAAATCTGTACCGGGAAATCTATACGGAACCGCTGACTCCTTACTGAACACAAGTCCGTCCAAAGATGCATCCGCAACTGTTCCCGGCATATGAATTTCCGGTGGCTTATGCCCTATTTCCGGGTCCTTTGATGATTCCGCAACCTGCTCCGGCGCTTTGGCTTCGCTATCAGCTTCATTTTTATTTGTTTCCTCTTTTGCCTTTTTATCATCTGCAGACTTGTCCGTTCTACGGTCTCTCGCAGGAACAAAAATCAATTCGCCGTCTTCTGTAATTTCCTCTGCGTATTCTTTGGAAGCTTCCTCCGCATAAGGTAATTCATTGTATTCAAAATCTCCGAAAGCATTGTATCTGAAATCATCCTCAATCCCGGTTTCAGAATCGTCAACATCTGCATCATCAAAATCCTCAGGTTCAAAGTATTTAACATAGCTTGTGTCTTTACCGCTTTTCTTTACTTTAACCTTTTCATTCTGTTCTTTTTCCGTATTTTTTTCTCTCATACGATAGGAAAAGTCGTCCACTTTATCTTTAATTCCTTTAAAAAACACCGCACTTCTTTTATAAATCTTTGCGACAGAAAAAGAGAAAAGTACATTCGCCAAAATAACCGTCATGACACCGAGAACAATAAGAGAAGCAATTCTGCCCATAAGCAGCTGCATAAGGAAGCTGATTCCTCCGCCTATAAGTCCGCCGCTGAAGATAGCAGGTTCATAATCCCACAAATATTTTATGAATTCAAAAAATCCTGTATTTCCCGAACAATAATCCGCATATGCATTAGTACATGTCTGCACAAACGCAGATGCAAATAATATAAACAAACCTAAAAATATGTTTCGTCTGAATGAAAAATAACGGTTTTCCGTACCTCTCAATATGCTGACTGCTACAGCGACGGTAATGATTATAATCAAAAGAGCAGAGAAACCTCCGAAGAACCCGAAAAGTATTCCTTTTACTATTTTGCCTAAAAAACCTGCTTTTTCGAATATGCTTACAATAATAAAAGCGCATATGCCTATAAGAACAAGCGCATAAATTTCTTTTTTATTCTCAGAACCGTCCAAAACTTTCAGCATGCCTTTTTTTTCTTTTTGCTGTGTTTTTTGCGCTAAACTTTTTTTTCCGTTCGTGCTGCGGTTTGAACCGGTATTCTTTGATTTTTCTGTACTTTGTTTTTTCTTTTGTTCTGTATTGCCAGCCATTTCATATCCTCCCGGCATTGACTATAAATATACTTATATGATTATATTGTTAATAAAATTTATTGTCAATTGATAACACTGACCAGTCAGGATAAACGCATGAAACTTTTTTTGTAAAAAGGAGTTATTCATTCCACGGGGTCTCACAGAGCAGAAATTTTGTATAGACCCCGTGAGTCATCCACAAAATTTTATGTGATTTTCTCGCACAGCGTCCGCACGGAAGCTACAGAAAAGCCGTCACGTTAGTCGAACATATAGTCCGGCTAACGTGACGGCTTTAAATACTTAAATCAATATCGGCTGAATTTGAGAACCTTTTATTTCACATTCTACTGTTTCATTCAGCCTCTAAAAATCAGCAACCACAGAAAACGGTTTTTTGAACGGATCATCCTGCTTCATCGGCACAAAAAAGTAATTCTTTGTTCCAAGCAATATACCTATATTTTTTGCATTTCCGGAAAGCGCATCATTTGTAGAAACAGCAAGAACTACAGGCCGGTTGTTTCTCAAATGAGACTTGCATGCCATCAGAACCGGAGTATCTGTTATAGCTCCTGCAAGCTTTGCAATTGTATTTCCGGTACACGGAACTACCGTCATTACATCAAGCAGTTTTTTCGGTCCGATAGGCTCAGCATCTTTTATAGAACATATCGGTCTTCTTCCAGTAATTTCCTCTACACTGTCGTAAAGCTCACTTGACTGCATAAATCTTGTCGAAACATTAGCAGCATTATCGGAAAAAACAGGAACTACCTCTGCACCGCATTCGGTAAGTTTTTTCATCGCTTCAAGAATTTCCTTATGTGTACAGAATGAGCCCGTGACTCCAAAACCTATACGCATTCCGCTCAAACCGGAATCAGAACTCATTTTTACATCACTCCTTTTTATCTTCGGCAATTATATTATAGATGACCCTTTTTATATTCTCTGCCGCCGTTTCAGGCGCAACTTTTCCTGGAAGTGACAATGCATGAATTACTTTTATATTGTTCGATAAAGCATAATAGTAGTCAACGCCTCCGCTGTCCGAAGCAAGATCAATGATTAGAGAATTCTTCTTGACGCAATCAAGAGCTGTTTTATCCAGAACTACAGCCGGAACCGTATTGCATATAAGCCTGAAATCACTGATATTTCCATCTTTAAAGTTATATCCGCAATATTTCATGCCGTTTGATACGGTCCACGCAGCATCTTTTCCCTTTCTAACAGCGACTGTTACATCAGCTCC
>JAFTXL010000188.1 GCA_017464985.1 Clostridia bacterium
AACATATCAGAGCGCAATTCCGGAATTTGACGGTACCGCACCTTTTTTGCAGATTCCTTTTCAGTATTCATTGCATTACATGGAAAGCAAAAACGGCAGGCTGCATCACGTTGAATTTCTTGCGGAACCCGGCGCCGACCCCAGAAGAGAACTTGCCGTGCGCCTTGTAAATGATATTCCGCAGAATGTCTGCGTGCTTGCTTACAATATGACTTTTGAAAAGGCCGTTATAAAGAGACTGGCAGAGCAGTTCTCCGATTTATCTCATCATCTGATGAACATTCACGACAACATAAAGGATTTGATGGAGCCTTTCCGTAAGCAATTTTATTATGACAGGAGAATGCACGGTTCGTATTCAATTAAAAATGTCCTTCCTGCATTGTTTCCTGATGACCCAGAGCTCAATTACGTCAATCTTGATCAGATTCACAATGGCGGCGAGGCAATGCTTGCGTATTACGATATGTCAGCAAAAACAGACGCTGAACGTGATGAAACACGCAGGAATCTGCTTAAATACTGCAGTCTTGATACGCTAGCTATGGTAAAAATTCTACAAAAGCTGATTGAAACAGCAGGTGTGCTATAAGACCGCGTCAGCCTCTTTGCGAAAGTCTAAAATTGCTGCGGCTTTTCTGTATCTTGCATTTTTTCTGTTGCGTTTGGTCTTTATTTTATTACAGACTGCAAATTGATTCCACTATTGAATATAACATATTAACGAAACCCACCAAGCTTCTGTTTTACATGCCATATCCAGGTTGTACTTATTTATACATCTCCCTCACACTCTCCGCGGCTTTCTTCACTTCCGCAATAACGCCTGCAGGCGATATTACTTTTACTCTTTTCCCGAAGTTAAAAAGCCATGCAATGAAGATAGGGCTTACGTGAACACGGACATTTACGTTGAAAGTACCGTCTGTGTTTTTAAACAGCATTGTATCATGCCCGAAGCGGTCAAGTATTATATCTGCCATGCTGTTTTCGCATTTTAGCGTTACTGTTTCCATTTCGCCGCCGAACATGCCGAAGTGGCTGTTTGTGTAGGTCGCAAGGTCAATCTCTCGGAAATCATCATAACCCTCACGCCTTTCGTCAGTGCAGCAGGTATTTTCCATTTTATCAACACGGTAATTTTTTATCATCCTATCCTGCGAATCGTATGCGACAAGATAATACTTTTCATCATCCCATATGAGAGCAAAAGGACTTACTGTGTATAGTTTTTTGTCGTGTCTGTATTCTTTTTCTTTATTGATATTCCATTTGAAATAATGAAACGCTATCTTTTTATCCTCAGATATGCCATTGTGGATATCGGAAATAGCAAAATAAGTTTTACTGTTGCGGCTTTTGATACGTTCATCAATGTGAATACCGCGGTGGAGCTTGTCTGCCTGATAACAACTGGCAAGGTGTTCGAGTTTTGAAATAAGTGTTAGACTTTTATCATTTGTGATAAAACGCGATGCCTGAACTGCATCTAAAAGCATTTCAAGTTCAGGCAGCTCAAAATCACGTTCTCCAAGGTAATAACCGGTCGTTTTTCCTCGTATGCCGTGTACATCGTATCCGAAAGTGCTCAATGTTTCAAAATCGTCATAGAGACTTTTACGCTCAGCATTGATTCCGTATTTTGAAAGCTCCTGCATAATTTTCTTGAGTGTCATCGGATGTTCTTCGTCCGTTTGCTCATGCAGAATTTTAATAAGATACAAAAGCTTTTGTTTTTGACCTTGTGATTTTGGCATATTTTTGTCCGTCCTTTTGTGTAATACCGAATTGATTTTACCATAATTTTGCTGATTTTGAATAGAGAACTTTCAGAGTGATAAAAATATTTAATAAAATTATTTTCTTTATTTATAGGAGTGGATTTGTTGTCTATTGTGTTTTCTATATTAGCAGCTGTTATTTTGGGATTAACCGTGCTGTGCTGCGTCAAATGGAGCGTTGAGGCACGCGGTTATGCCGGTGCCGATGATGTAAGGCTTCATGCCTGTATAAAAATTTTTTCTGTGAAAATAATTGAATTTGATTCCGATAAAATATTTCGTTTTATAGACAAAATAAGCAAAGATGATAAAAAGCTGCTTGTTTTAAAAGAGGATTCCGAGAGCAAAAATCCGTCTGAAAGTGATTTTAAAGGCATTATCGGTGCCGTTGAGAACATGTATAAAAAAAGTAAGAGCGCAAATTATCTTACAACAAAAAAGATTATTAAAGGTTATTTTAAGCGTGTATACAAAATCATTCGAAAGACGATAAAAAAATTTTATATTGATACAGTTGATATTTCAATCAAACTCGGCTTGCCGGACGCTGCGCTGACCGCCGTTGCAAGCGGAGCAGCATATTCTGTTATCTCAATACTTACAGCATTTGCAGGCAACTATTTTACACTAAACAATATTAAACAAAATGTTATACCGGATTTTTCGGAAAATAATATAAATGCAGATATTTTTTGCATAATTGAGTTTAGACCTGTAAATATTATATACGGTGGCTTGTGTGTGTTTAGTTATTCAGCAGTAACGGCTGTGCGAATTATTGCTGGGCGAATAAAGAACATGGACGAACATAAAGAAATGAAAGGAAGCGTTCAATATGGCTGATCATCCTATAAACAATATTATGGACACTGCAATGATAAACATAAAAGAAATGATTGATGTGGATACCATTATCGGTAATCCGGTGCAGACGCCTGACGGCTCTGTTATCATTCCTGTTTCAAGGGTTTCTTTCGGACTTGCGGCAGGAGGCGCCGAATATGGCGGAGCAGTTGACTTTGCGGAGCAGAAAGCAGGGGACAAGGTTATTGCTCCCGTTAAGTATCCTTTTGCAGGCGGCAGCGGAGCAGGTGTGTCTATTTCTCCTGTAGCATTTATTGTGGCAGGTTCGGGAAATATAGAGCTTATGCCTATAGCAAACAGTACGGCTATTGAAAAACTTGTCGATATGATTCCCGATGTTGTGAACAAAATCAACAAAATAATTACTGACAAAATGAACGTCAGTAAAACCACAGGAAACTGTGATTGCGACCAGCAGGGTCAGATGCAGGTTTAGATTTTCTGTTGTCAGTTTGTCATGTATAATCCCAATGCGTTTTCGCATTGGGATGTTTGTTTAACTAGTCAAATATTTGCTATACAATTATTCAGTTTCGTTGACTCTATTATCGGCTTCAACGGTTGCTTCAATTCCATCAGCCTGGAGCTCTGCTGCAGCTTCTTCTGTAATTGCTTTTGCGGGAGAAAGCTTGTCCTGATCTATCGTTTCAAGCTTCGGAAGTTCTGAAAGAGATTCGAGTCCAAGACTTTGCAGGAATTTTACTGTAGTACCGTAAAGCATCGGTCTGCCCGGGCTGTCGGAACGGCCTGTTTCGGTAACAAGACCTCTTTCAATCAATCTTACCAGAACTCCATCGCTGTTTACACCACGGATAAATTCGATGTTACCTCTCGTAACCGGCTGATTGTATGCAATAATCGCAAGTGTTTCCATCGCAGCACGGCTGAGACCTGTCGAAGACGGCTTTTCAAAATAATCGCGTATTTCATCGTGAAGCTGCGGATTAGAGCAGAAGCAGTAAGATTTTTCCATTTTACGGAGCATTATACCGCCGTTTCGGCTGTTATATTTCTGCATAAGATTTTCCATTATGGCAGTTGCACTTTTTTTATCTGTCTTTAACGCAATAGCAATACTTTCTATTTTTACAGGACTTCCGGAGGCAAAGATAAGAGCCTCGGCAATTGCTTCTTCATGTGAACAAGCCATCTCAATTGAAATATCCTGATTTTCATTAGTCCCACTCATCATAACCCTCCAAATTAGTAAGTCCTTCCTGCATATCATCTTTTGCTTTAATAATGTTTATTTCGCCAAAAAGTTTTTTTTGCTCAAGACGGACGCTCTTGTTTCTATCAAGCTCAAGTATTGCAAGAAATCCCGTAACAACTTCTGCTTTAGTGTTTTTCTTTAAATTAAATATTTCGGAGAAATACACTTTTGATTTATTTGTAAGAACTGAAATTACCTGTTTGATTTTATCTTTCAGACTTACTTTTTCAATTTTTAAAATAACATTCATTTTGCCTGTGTTATCATTTCTGCTTGTCTCAAAACGCAGTTTCGCACGATCATAAGCATTTGTGAGCGCATCAGC
>JAFTXL010000189.1 GCA_017464985.1 Clostridia bacterium
GAACTGAATTTTATGTTCATGTAAAAGGCAAAGCTTCGGATGTGGAAAATATTACTGTAAGTTCACTTTCTCCTACGCTTGATTTGACGGATATTGATGTAGGAAATTATAAGTTTAAAGAGATTGTATTCACATTGCCGGACGGTGTGGAACTTGTAGGGGAGTATTTGGTAGATATAACGGTGTCCACTCCTGAAGAACCGGAGTCTCCTACTCCGACATTGCCGGCTGAAACATCTTCGGCAACACCTGCTGCAACTTCATCAGCAAACACGGCAACAAAAAATCCGAATGATTCGGCAGTATCTTCAGCAACAGCAAATCCGTCTGCGACTCATTTGGTTCAGTCTTCAGAACCTGAAGTTTCCGCAAGTGCTGCTACAGATGAGAATCATACAGGTCAGCCTGAAAACAACAGCGCAAGCGCAGAGAACTGATATTTTCAGTTTTCGCTCAGAAAGTCGGCTAACAGCAGATCAACAACTCTTCCATAGCTGTGTGTGCCGTCTTCTATATCGTTTGCTTTAAGATAGGTGTCGTTTACCGTTTCAGATAATTTTGCAGCTTTTGGTGAGGTATCTTCATACTCTTGCCAAAAGCTGTTTTCGTATTGCGCATCAGCAAAAAGTTCAGGAGAAACGGCAGCACATACAGACTTCCATTTCTCAATGTCATATTTGTAGAGCTGATTCATCGAATACATAAACGCGCTGTAGTATCCGGAGTAGATGTACAGTGAATCAGAGCTGTTTATACATGCAAGATAAGCTACATAATTTGCTTCGTCCTCACGGGCAATTCCTCTTTGATGCGCCATTTCGTGACAAATTGTCATGGGAAGAGATGATGCGGGAGTTTTTTTGTTTACAAGCGCTTCCGGCACAAGGTACGGATAAATTCCGGTTATTTGCAGATAACACATTATTTCTGATGAAAGGACAACTTTTGCTTCAGGATAAAATCCGTCGAGGAAACTGTATTTTTCACATAAAACTTCATAGCCGCTGCCGCTTTTTTCTATCAGCTCGTCAAGAGTGCCTGTATAAAATGTTACATTATCGCTATTTTTTTCGACCGAATTTCTTGCAGCTCCGGCTTCTTCACCGAGATACAGGCAGAGCCGGCAGAGTTCGTCAGTCGTGTAGCTGCGAAGTGTATATCCTGCTTTATCGGCAAAATCGGAACCGTTATAGTTTATGCCGCCCAGTACAATAAAATTTCCGACACATAAAAGTGCTGCCGACAGCAATATCAGTACAAACTGAATCAGTTTATTAAAAGCTTTTTTATTTTGCCTTTTTATAAATAATGAAACTGCCGTGATAACTGAATATAAAAGATATATAATAAATCCTATAATACATACATACAAAAGAATTTCTCCTACCGAAAACGGAAAAGCAGAAACAATAAGTTTTAAAGGCAAATTTACTGCTTTAAATAAATTGTTTGTATAAATTTTATCTGTCAGTCCGGGGGAAACAGAGGATAACGCATACAAAGACACACTGAAAAGTGCGTAAAATGATGCTGTAATTATTAAAATAACAGATATTTTTATTGGATTTTTCTTGTTTGATGTGTTTGCCATATATACCGACTTTAAACTTTTTTATTTTATAATAACATATCGCAAGAACTTTACAAATTAACATTTTTTAAAGTTCTTGCAATAAAGTAAAAAACATGGTTTAATCTAACTGAATAAATCTAAAATAAAATTAAGGAGATGTGTATATGAAAGTTATGAAGCGTTGCGCGGCTGTTTTGATCGTTGTTGCCTTGATGTTTTCGGCTTTTGGATGTAAGTCATCAGAGCCACAGACCGGCGAGCTTGATGAAGGTTATGTCCCTGATGTGAGCGGTAAAGTCACTATAACTTATCAGCTTGCTACAACAGAGATTGCAAAAAAATCAGTAACGCAGTATGTTACAGCTTTTGAGAAACAATATCCGAATGTAAAAGTTACTACGGACTTTTCAAAGGGTGATACAGCACTCAGAATTTCATCAGGTGACATAGGAGATGTATTTTTCCTTTGGGAAACTGACGTATATAATTATGCATCAGTAAACCAGGCTCTCATGCCGCTTGACTCATATGTTGAGGCATTTGATATAGATTTAAGTAATGTATATTCTAGTGTTCTTGATTTCGGAAGAGTAGACGGTCAGTTATATATGATTGCGAGAGATTACAACCATCTCGTTATGCAGTACAATAAAGATGCTGTTGTTGCGGAAGGTCTTACTGACCCGGTTGAGCTGGAAGCGCAGGATGCATGGACATGGGATACATTCAAGGATTACTGTGCTGCTTTGACTAAAAGCGATGGCGGATTCTACACTCAGGTAGGTGCGTCCTTGAGATGTGCTTATGCGCCTGTATACATACCGTTCTTGGAAGGATGGGGCGGAACATGGTACGATAACGTAAACAAGAAGATCACTCTCTATTCAGATGAGAAAGTTCTTGACGGCGTTAATGAGATGCTCGCTGCAATAGATACAGGTACGGTTTACTGTGAGGACCATGCAGGACTTAACATTTATCAGGGCGAGAAAGCTACTCCGTACAGTAAGCTTGTTGCAAATGATGTTGCACAGTTTGTATTTCAGGATGTAGAGTTCCCTATGCTTGAAACTGTAGGTTACGCATATGATAGCTATGATATTGATTGGAATATAGTATCTATGCCTAAGTTCCCGACTCATAAAGTTGGTGCCGGTGCTACAGGATTTGCCGTATATAATAAGACAAATAACCCTGACGCGGCTGCGGCGCTTTGTTTGTTCCTTATGAGCGAAGACGGTCAGACTGCATACAATGGTGCAGAGGGTGGTTCTGTTCCTAATGTTAAAGCTTTGGCAGATTCGGATTTCTGGAAAGTTCCGTTTGATCCCGAGGTAATTAACTACGATGCGTTTACAAGTTATCCTGAAGCAGATACACGCGGACTTATAGAACTTTGTGTTCCACCGGATATTGCAAAGATAGTAAGTGAAGGATTGGAAAATCTTGCAAAGAACCATATTAACGGTATTAAGTCAGCTGAGGATACTTTGAAAGAAGTCGAAGAGCAGGCAAATCAGCTTTGGACTACATTGAGCTAATATTGAGCGTAAATAATATTGTTCTGAAATGTTAGGTATCCTCCGGGGCTCAGAGTGAAACTCGCTCTGAGCCCCGTTTTTGTGAGTGTGCTGAAAATAACATATGAATAAATTATTAATTACTTGATTTTTATCGATGTATATTTTATTCTAATACACACTTTAATAATAAATCAGACGGTGAAGCAATGAGCAGAGTGGAATTAAGAATAGGAATAAAAAAAATATTAAACTTGCTGTTGTGGGTGGGAATTGTTCTTCCCATGGTATATTTTATATATTTGTATATAAAGCAGTTAATTGGCGTATACTCATCAAGTTTCGGATTCATAGATGCAGTATTCGGCGCATGGAGTGCATGTGCAGATATTTTGCTGAAACTTTTGATTATATCTGCTGTTTTTATATGTCTGAAATTATTGGTTGGTCTTCCGAGGTTTGTTTCCGGATTGTCTATTTATCAAAAAGGCGTTCAGGTACAGGAGATTACAGTTGCAGAGACTGCCGAAGCGCTTGAATTTACCGATGCGGATGTTTTTTTTGAAAAGTATAAGGAATTTATGTACAATCCTGTTTCTGTAGCGTCGCTTCTCCCTGCGGTACTCTATAACTTTGTAATTGATGAAAAAAAGGGCAGGGATATGCTGGCAATTCTTTTAAATATTGATGCCGGTTCTGAAGATTCATGCATGATTATAGATGGAATTAAAAAACAGATTTCCGGTAAAAAGTATATTCCTCTATCATATTTCACTTCAGCGACTCCCGAAAACGGATATAAAGTCTCGTCACCTTCTGTTGTGAGGATAAAGACAGGGGATTTGCTGGAGGACGATAAGTACGAGAAAACACTGTACATTGCCTGCAGCGGTTCCGGAAGCTACAGACCTGTGAAGCTTAGGTGTTTGAAGAAAAAACAAATCCGCAAATCCGCAAATCCGTATATTCACTCTGTAAAGGCAGATGATTTAATATGGGTTGTAGATGATTTCCCGTCAATATTAGTTAATGTCAAACCTCCTGTTGTATAAAAATTACTTTTGTAAAAGAGCAGAAAGGAACAGTTCAAAGCAGTTTTGAACTGTTCCTTTCTGCTCTTTTAGGGGGGTAGGTATAGAATTATATATCATTGGGGAGAGAGATAGTTTCTCCTGCATATATCGTAAAACCGGATATGTCGTTTAAAGCTCTTATTTCGTTGATGACATCTCTGGGGTCTTCGCCTGGGAAGTTTTCTTTGGCTATAGTCCAAAGCGTGTCACCGCTTTGGACGGTGACTGTGGTGTATGATACGGATGTGTCATACGGTTCTTTTGCTAATGCAAAGAGCATACTTCCTGTAAGTAACGTAAGAACAGACGATAACACAATGACTCTGAACAGTTGTTTTTTTAATGTTCTTCTGCGCCTGTACGCTTTTCTTTCCTCGACTCCGCAGATAGCCGGAGTGTATCCTTTAATAGTAAGCTTGTTCCATAAGATTGAATCTTGTATGTTTTTGATTACATTTGTCATAAGTATTTTCTCCTTTGCAGACATTTAGATGTCGTGTGTATTTGTGTTTCCTATGCGTTTACAATGATTGCTTTAAAGTTATGTTTTGTAACTTGCTGCGCGACATGTTGTATCGCATGACTATATATTACAAGTTGTATTGTCCTATAAAAAGGACTTTCAGAAACTGCACACGTTATTTTATAGAACGAACAACGTTTTTAATTACGAACATATGTTAGCAGAACGAATGTTCTTTGTCAAGCACGAAATATAACGAACATATGGCGAACATGTAAAAATACTGTTCGGCTGAAATTTTTAGGCAGCTTGTGGATGACTTGGGGTATATACAAAGTTTTTGTAACTTTTTTATATTGTATACATAAAATATACGGTGAAATTCGGAGATGAATACCTGTGATAAAAGGCTGTATAAAAATTTCTGGTAAAACTGCGCTATTTTATTACAAATTATTGACATATCGTTTTTGAGTGATTAAAATAAAAAATCATTTTGGCATTGCTGATTTACTTTGGTGAATTGTTAAAGTGTGTTCAGAATTCGTTTTTCCACTGATGAACGGATTTTATTTGCTTTATATATTGAAATCAGTGGAGATGAGGAGTATGAAAATGTCATTTAAGAGTGCTTACCTTGCAAGAGTATATGATACTGTTTGCAAAAGAAATGCGAATGAGCCCGAGTTTCTTCAGGCTGTAAAAGAAGTTCTTGAGTCACTTGAACCTGTTGTTGAGAAGCGTCCTGAAATCGAGAAAAACGGTATTCTCGAAAGATTGGTAGAGCCTGAAAGAGGTATCCAGTTCAGAGTAAGCTGGGTTGACGACAATGGTAATGTTCAGGTTAACCGCGGATACAGATATCAGTTCAATTCCGCAATCGGTCCTTACAAGGGCGGTATAAGACTTCATCCGTCAGTAAACGCTTCTGTTATCAAATTCCTCGGATTTGAGCAGATATTTAAAAATTCACTTACAGGTCTTCCGATCGGCGGCGGTAAGGGCGGTTCTGACTTCGACCCTAAAGGAAAGAGCGATAATGAAATAATGAGATTCTGTCAGAGCTTTATGACAGAGCTTGCGAAGCACATAGGCGCTGATACTGACGTTCCTGCCGGTGATATCGGAACAGGCGCAAGAGAAATCGGATATATGTACGGTCAGTACAAGAGAATCAGAAATGAATTTACCGGTGTACTTACAGGTAAGGGTATTTCATACGGCGGTTCACTTGCAAGAACACAAGCAACAGGCTACGGTGTATGCTATTTCACAGATGAAATGCTTAAGGCTGCGGGTAAGAGTTTTGAAGGTAAGACAGTTGTTGTTTCAGGTTCCGGTAATGTTGCTATATATGCTGCTGAAAAAGCTATGACATTGGGCGCGAAAGTTGTTGCAATGAGCGACTCAAGCGGTTATGTAGTAGATGAAAATGGTATCAACCTCGATGTAATGAAACAGATCAAAGAGGTAGAGAGACTCCGTATTACAGAGTATGCAAAGCGCGTTCCCACAGCAAAATATGTTGAAGGATGCAGAAATATCTGGACAGTTAAGTGTGATGTTGCTCTTCCCTGCGCTACACAGAATGAACTTGATGAGGAGTCAGCTAAGACCTTGGTAGCAAATGGCTGTATCGCAGTAGCAGAGGGTGCAAACATGCCTTCAACACCTGAAGCGGTTGCAGTATTCCAGTCAAATGGTGTTCTTTTTGCTCCTGCTAAAGCTGCAAATGCAGGCGGCGTTGCAACAAGTGCTCTTGAAATGTCACAGAACTCAATGCGTCTTTCATGGACATTTGAGGAAGTTGATGAGAAGCTTCATGGCATCATGGTTAACATCTACAAGAATGCAGCAAATGCGGCAAAGGAATTCGGCATGGAGGGTAACCTCGTTGCAGGTGCTAACATCGCCGGCTTCATAAAAGTTGCTGACGCTATGATGTGGCAGGGTGTTGCGTACTAATTCTGCGAAAACGGCAAATTAGAAGGCGACTGCTTTAAAGCGATTTCGCGGCATATTCCGAGGCAAATAAGAAATATCCGTCCTGATGTGTCAGGCGGCAAAGCTTCCGTGGCTGAGAGTTATATCGTACTCTATGCCACGGAGTTTTTTTAGGCAAACGCATAAAAAATAGCATTAAAAATATAATAAGTTGACAAATAAATAATTCCGTATTATGATAAACACGGATAGCTGCGTATAACTCGATAGACACAGCTGAATTTTTAAATATGTGTTAGCATATGCTAACTATAAAGGGGTAACAGAATGAGCATAGTAATTGTAGGCGGAAACGAATGTATGACCCGTCAATATATAAATCTTTGCGGTGAGTACAAATGTAAGGCAAAGGTATATCCGAAAATGACAAAGGAATTGAGAAGTATAGGAACACCGGATTTGCTTGTATTGTTTACCAATACCGTTTCTCACAAGATGATACGATTTGCTTTAAGTGAAACAAGGGGGCAAGACGTAAAGATTGCGCGTTCTCATAGCAGTTCAATGGCCGCACTGAAAGCAATTCTGGAAGAATACACAGCGTAAGGAGAAAATGAAATGTCGGAAGAATTGATTGTAAGGCATTGCTCTCCAACACTTGCCGGAATAAAAACCGGAAATATGTTTGTCTGTTCTTATGCAGATGTAAATGAAATGCGGGATGCGGTCCGCCACTGGAACCGTCAGCTTGGCAATAAAGGAATTCGTTTTTTACCGCTGCGTTTTCGGAACAATCGGGCACTTATTTACGTTTATCGACCGGCTCGGCTGTATCAGGATTTGCAGGACGGCACTGCCTGTAAATTACTGCAGGAACGCGGTTACGGAATGGATACTCCTGAAAGATGTATCTTGCATCTGATGAAAAGGCTTAGTGAGTGTGAGGAATTTCCTCATGAGATCGGTCTGTTTCTCGGTTATCCGCCGGAGGATGTCGAGGGATTTATAGAGAATAAAGCAGATGAATGCAAATGTGTCGGTTATTGGAAAGTTTACGGTGATGCAGAAACAGCACAGAAAACGTTTGCAAAGTATAAAAAGTGCAGTGATGTTTACTGTGCTCAGCTTGCTAAAGGAAGGTCTATTGAACGGCTCACTGTAGCCGGTTGATATATAAATATTATAAAGAAAGGTTGAATATAACAATGAGTAAAATAGCAGTAGTTTATTGGAGCGGAACAGGCAATACTGAGGCAATGGCATCGGCTGTTGCGGATGGAGTGAAAGAAGCAGGCGCAGAGGCAGTAATGCTGACTGCTGCAGAATTTGATGCTTCCATGATGGATTCTTTTGATTCCATTGCGTTCGGCTGTCCGTCAATGGGCGCGGAAGAACTGGAGGAAAGCGAATTTGCGCCGATGTTTAAAGCGTGTGAGCCGAAACTCTCCGGTAAAAAGATTGGTCTGTTCGGTTCATACGGTTGGGGAGACGGTGAATGGATGCGTAATTGGAAAGAAATATGTAAAAATGACGGTGCTGTTCTTGCGTGTGACTTTGTAATCTGTAATGAAACACCTGACGAAGAGGCTGTTGTTTCATGTAAGGCGCTCGGAAAAGCATTGTCTTAAAATAATCTCCTAAAGTGATCGCGGACGTACGGATTATCGTCGTGCGTCCGCGATTATTATGTGTAAAATATTGAAAAATAAGGATGGTGCAGGTGAATAAAGTCTTGTTATTTATTTTCTAACGTGCATTTTTTATTGCTTAACTGTCTGTAGGTCATTGCAATTACGACAGCCGAAATAACTGCTGTAAGGATATCCGACACAGGCATTGAATAAAGAACACCGTCAAGCCCGAAGAAAATAGGTAAAATCAACGCAAATCCTACCCCGAATACGATTTCACGCACCATTGAAAGCATTGTAGAAGCTGCTGCTTTGCCCATTGCCTGCAGGAAGATAAAAGCCGCTTTATTTACGCAGTCGAATATCATCATACAGAGGTAAATGCGGAAGGCTTTTACGGCAAAATCGGTGTAATATACACTTTCGTTAGCGGCACCGAATATGCCTATCAGCTGCATCGGGAAGAATTCAACAATAATAAGGGCAACTGCACCTACAATGGCTTCTGCAATCAGTAGTTTGGTGAACAGTTTCTTTACACGGTCTTTCAATCCTGCACCCATATTAAAACCGACAATCGGGATACAGCCTGCCGCCATACCGACAACGATGGAAATGACGATTTGGAAGAATTTCATAACAATGCCGACAACCGCCATCGGTATCTGTGCATACTCTGCCTGTCCGAAAATCTCATCCATTGCGCCGTATTTACGAACCATATTATTTATAGCTGCCATTGCGGCAACAAGGGAAAGCTGTGAAAGAAAGCTGCAAATACCCAGCAACAAAGTCTGACCTACGATTTTTAACTTTAACTTGAAATCCTCCTTTGAGAGTTTGACGACCTTTGTATGGCAGAGATACCAAACAGCAAGCACTGCTGTGATAATCTGACCGATAACGGTAGCAACAGCAGCACCCATCATTCCCCATTTAAAAATAAAGATAAAAATTGGATCGAGAATAATATTTGCTATAGCACCTGCAAGAGTGGATATCATTGCAAACTTCGGACTTCCATCTGCACGGATAACGGGATTCATTGCCTGGCCGAACATATAAAACGGGATGCCGAGTGTGATCCAAAAGAAGTACTCTTGCGAGTGCTTAAAGGTTTCCTCGTTGACTGTACCGCCGAACATAGAGATGATTTGATCGCTGAACACAAGATAAATCACGGTCAAAACAAGACTTGCGATAACCGTCAGCAATACGGAATTACCCATACTGCGTTTGGCTTCATCTGCCTTGTTCTTGCCAAGGCTCAGACTGAAAAATGCACAGCAGCCGTCACCGATCATAACGGCAATAGCAAGAGCAATAACCGTCAGCGGAAATACGACTGTATTGGCTGCGTTGCCATAAGATCCGAGGTAGTCGGCATTAGCGATAAATATCTGGTCAACAATATTGTACAGCGCACCTACTAATAGTGAAATGATACAGGGAATGGCATACTTGCTCATCAGTTTGCCAACCTTTTCGGCGGCAAGATAAGATTGATTTTGTTCTTTCATTTTGAAATAACCTCCTAAAAAACGCAAAAAAGCAGATTTTTTTCAAGAATAAAAATCAAATAGAAATCTGTTGGCTCTTTTTCTTTGCAATAATAATGCGTATATGTTATCATTCGATGAAATAATAATATTATTATAGGAGGGCGGGCTGTTATATGGTTTTTGCAGCTATAGTGGCAGGCGGAATCGGATCGAGAATGAATGTTGCTGATATGCCTAAGCAATTTTTAAATCTCGGTGACAGACCTATAATTATACACACAATACAAAAATTCCTGCTCAGTAAGAGGATAGACCGCGTGTATATAGGCGTGCATCCCGACTGGACAGATTACATGTCGGAATTACTTGAAAAGTATTTCGGAGACAGTAATGCTTGTGTGACTGTACCGGGAGGTGCAGACAGAAGCGAGACTTTATTTAATGTGATTGACAGGATAGAAAGCGATTACGGTGAGTCGGATTCAAATGTTGTTTTGACTCATGATGCGGTGCGCCCTTTTGTGTCTCTTCGTATTATTGAGGAGAACATAGATGCAGTATTAAAGCACGGCGCCGCAAATACTGTTATTCAGTCGATTGATACAGTTATGGTATCGTCCGACGGTGAATTTATAACATCGGTTCCTGAGAGAAAACATATGTATCAGAGTCAGACTCCGCAAAGCTTTAATATAGCTCTTCTGAGGAAAATGTATCAGAGCCTGAGTGAGGAAGAGAAAGGTACTTTGACGGATGCGTGCAGAATTTGCACAGTAAGAAATTATCCAATATACATTGTAGAGGGTGAGACGGTCAATCTGAAGATTACAACTCCTACAGACTATAAATTGGCGCAGGTTATATTGGACGAAACAAATAAATAATGGTATTATACGTAAAAAGAAATATTACAAAGCAGTAAACAATTGCAGCAGAAAGAGGAAGTTATGAGTCTTAACAAGCTCGATAAAATTCATGAAGTAAATTACCGACTTTTAAACGAATTGAAACGTATATGTGACGAAAATAATATTGATTATTTTCTCGACTCAGGCACATTGCTTGGTTCTATAAGGCATAAAGATCTTATTCCGTGGGATGATGATGTAGATATCGCTTTACACAGAAAAGATTATAAGAAATTTTTGAAAGTAGTTCACGAAAGCATCGGCGAAGGTTTTGAATTTATCGCACCGGGTGAGCTAAGCGGTGAAGCTTTTTATGATTTTATACCGAAAATAGCCTATGTGAACAGTACAATTCATCCGCAGAGTGAAGAAGATAAATTTTACGGTGATAAAATAAATCATATATGCCTTGATTTGTTTGTTATTGATAATCTGAGCAACAGCGCGATTAAAAGAAAAATTCAGAGAATAAAACTTATTCTTACATACGGCTTTGCGATGGGACACAGATATTCACTTGACTTAAAAAAATACAAGGGAATATCAAAAGTTGCCGTTGTTATTCTGGCAAAGATAGGAAAAAGAATGTCCGTTAAGAAGCTTGTGAAAAAATATGACGCTATTTCACAAAAATATTCCGATGATGAAAACTGCAAAGAAAAGTTTTTCAGCAACTATACTTTTAACGGTCAGAAGCTTCGTTTTAAATCCGAATGGCTAGAAAATGCCGTAACGGGCAAAATAGCAGACGGCGAGTACCGTATTCCTGCGGAATATGATAAAGTTTTGACTACAATATACGGAAAATATATGGAGCTTCCTCCTGAGGGAGGCAGAATTCCAAAACACGTTATGGATATGAGTGTAACCATTGACGGTAATTTAATTGAATAAAGGAGAGTGGACACAAAATGCAGGCAGTTATTTTGGCAGCCGGTATGGGCAAGCGTTTAAAGGATCTAACTCAAAATAATACAAAATGCATGGTGAAAGTAAACGGAGTGACATTGATTGACAGAATGCTCCATCAGCTTGAAAAACAGAATCTCACACGAATCGTTGTTGTTGTAGGTTACGAGGGTCAAAAGCTGATAGATTACATTTCTACACTGGGAATTAAAACTCCGATAGTATATGTGGACAATCCCATTTATAACAAGACTAATAACATATATTCACTCGGTCTTGCAAAAGATTATCTTTGTGAAGAGGATACTTTGCTTTTTGAGTCCGATCTTATTTTTGAAGATTCTGTTATTGACGCACTGATGGAAGACCCGCGTGACACTCTTGCGCTTGTGGATAAATATGAGAGCTGGATGGACGGAACGTGCGTTAAACTTTCCGATGATGACAGCATCGAAGCTTTTGTTCCCGGTAAAAAGTTTAAATTTGATGAAATAAAAGATTATTATAAAACTGTAAACATATATAAGTTCAGCAGTCATTTTTCAAAGACACACTATGTGCCTTTCCTTGATGCATATATGAAAGCGCTGGGAGATAATGAATACTATGAGCAGGTGCTTCGTGTTATCACAATGCTTGACGATCCGGAGATAAAAGCAAAGAGACTTTGCGGACAGCTTTGGTATGAGATTGACGATATACAGGATCTTGATATTGCTAATTCAATGTTTACTCCTAATGAAGAGGAAAAAATTGAACTCCTTCAGAACCGTTACGGCGGATATTGGAGATATCCTAAACTCATAGATTTCTGCTATCTTGTTAATCCGTATTTCCCTCCTCAGAAGCTTATCGACGAGATTAAAGCTAATTTTGAGAAACTTCTTACGCAGTATCCGTCAGGTATGCGTGTAAATTCGCTTCTCGCGGCAAAGAATTTCGGTATTCATCAGGAAAATGTTCTAGTAGGCAACGGTGCGGCTGAGCTTATAAAGTCTTTAATGAGCAAGCTTTCAGGCAAAACAGGTGTAATCCGTCCGACGTTTGAAGAATATCCGAACCGTTATGACGGTGATAATACTGTTGTATTTACTCCGCAGAATACCGATTTTTCATATACAGAAAAAGACATTATGGAATATTTTGACGGAAAAGAGATTGAAAATCTTATAGTTATAAATCCCGATAATCCTACGGGTAACTATATTTCCAAGTCGGGTATGATTGAGCTTATTTCATGGGCGAAAGACAGAAATATCAATCTCGTCATTGATGAGTCGTTTGTAGATTTTGCAGATGAAGAGGACAGCACGGTTATAGATCAGGAAATTCTTGATGCAAATAAACATCTGTATGTTATGAAGAGTATTTCAAAATCATACGGTGTTCCCGGCCTCAGACTCGGCATACTTGCTTCCGGTGATACTGATATGATAGCAATGCTTAAAAAAGATGTTGCGATTTGGAATATCAATTCATTCGGCGAATTTTATATGCAGATTGCAGAGAAGTACCAAAAGGACTATGTTGCCGGGCTTACTATGATACGTGCAGAAAGAAAGCGTTTCGTCGGTGAACTCAGCAAGATACACGGATTGAGAATCATTCCCTCACAGGCAAATTACGTGATGGCAGAGATTTGCAGTGGTATGACATCAAGAGAAGTAACCAAGAAATTGCTTATTGATTATAATCTGTTTATTAAAGATCTCAGCACTAAGGTACGCGGCGGTCAGTTCGTAAGACTTGCAGTGCGTGATAC
>JAFTXL010000190.1 GCA_017464985.1 Clostridia bacterium
GCGTTATGTCAGATGTATACGCGGATGACTTAAGGCAGCAGTTTGCGTATATTTCTGCGGCTGCGGAATCGGGGAATATAACAACTCTTGAAAAAACAGCGGATGAGTCATCGCTGAGTATTATTTTAAAAGACAATTCCGGAGAAGTCGTATTTGAGAACATTCATAACCCCGAAAAAACAATCAAGGAGGAATTGACCGGGGTTACGAGTGACGGCGGTACTGTTACCGTATATACGGTAACTAATAAAGCGGCGGAACAATTGGCAAAGCTGCTGCTTCCCCTTACGGTTGTTTTATTTGCAGCCGTGGCAGTTTCACTTCTTGCGGCATCAGTCATATCAAACAAAATAGTGAAACCTGTTACAGACATAGATTCTGAAAATCCTGACAGCCGTGCTGTTTACAGCGAGCTGAAACCTATAGTATCACGCCTTGAAAAACAAAATGTACATATTCATTACCAGGATGTGGAGATGAAAAAGGTATACGGTGAACAGGACGATATGAGGCGTGAATTTACGGCAAATGTGTCTCATGAGCTAAAAACACCGCTTACAACGATTTCCGGTATAGCGGAGATAATGAGTCAGGGAATTATAAAAAATGAAGATATTCCCCATTTTGCGAAGACGATTTATAAAGAAACTCAAAGAATGATTACTCTTGTAGGAGATATCATAAAGCTTTCACAGATGGACGAAAGTGCTGTGCATTGCGCTGATGAAACTGTTGAAATGTATGAACTTTGTGAGGATATTTCAAAACGGCTTAAGCCTCTTGCGGAAAACAGCGGTGTTACGGTAACTGTTGACGGAGTTCATGCTGAGGTTATTTGCGCGGCACAGATAGTAGATGAAATGATATATAATCTGTGTGACAATGCAATCAAGTACAATAAAACCGGCGGATATGTCAGGATGTCGGTTTCGGAAACAAAAAAACATGTATCTGTTCTTGTGGAGGACAGCGGCATAGGAATTCCGTCAAAAGATTTGAACAGAATTTTTGAAAGATTTTACCGTGTGGATAAAAGCCATTCAAAGCAAATAGGCGGTACGGGTCTTGGACTTTCAATAGTCAAGCACGGCGCGATGTTTCACGGAGCGGAAATTTCTGTCGAAAGTGAACTTCAAAAAGGCACAAAAATTAAAGTTACGTTTAAAAAGAACAAAGATTTTACATAGATTTAACATAAAAAGTGTTTAGCTTTTACTTCTTATTGAAATATATTTATGATATAATTTTGCGGTAAAATTTTAGTAACAGATAATACAAATTTTTTGAAAGGTTTTTGGTATGGATATTTTTTCAGTAATAACACTAATCGGTGGTCTTGCGTTTTTTCTTTACGGAATGACAGTAATGTCTGGCGGTCTTGAGCGTATGACGGGAGGAACTCTTGAAAAAGCGCTTAAGACAATGACCTCAAATAGATTCAAAGGTTTTCTGCTTGGTGCCGGTGTCACGGCGGTTATTCAGTCGTCATCCGCAGTAACCGTTATGCTTGTTGGTTTTGTTAACTCCGGAATCATGTCATTAAAGCAAAGTATCGGCGTAATCATGGGTTCAAATGTCGGAACCACTGTCACAGCATGGATACTTTCTCTCGTGGGTCTTGAATCTGACAATATGTGGGTAAAGCTTTTAAAACCTAACAATTTTTCACTTCTTTTTGCATTCGTGGGTATATTGCTTATAATGCTGTCAAAGTCTGCAAAGAAAAAAGATTGCGGAACTATATTTATAGGTTTTGCTGTTCTTATGTTCGGTATGGAGCTTATGAGTGACGCCGTAGAACCTTTGGCGGACATGCCTGAATTTGCAAGTGTTCTTACTGCATTCAAAAATCCGATTCTTGGAGTAATTGTAGGTGCTTTGTTGACTGCTGTAATCCAGAGTTCATCTGCCTCTGTCGGTATTCTGCAGGCACTTGCCGTAACAGGTTCTGTAACATACGGAATGGCTATTCCGATTATTATGGGACAGAATATCGGTACATGTATTACTTCTCTTATTTCAAGCATCGGTGTAAATAAAAACGCGAAGAAAGTGTCGATTGTACATATTTCATTTAACCTTATAGGTACAGCTGTATTCCTTACATTGTTCTATTCACTTAACGCAATTCTTGATTTTGCTTTTGTTTCTACAAGTATAAATGCATTAGGTATAGCTGTAGTGCACAGCTTATTCAATTTTGCTACCACAATTATGCTTTTCCCGTTTGCCGGACAATTGGAAAAAATCGCAAACTTCGTACTCAAAGAGAAAGACGGAGAGCTCGAACAGAAAACAAAGCTTCTTGACGAAAGACTTCTTGCAACTCCGACAGTTGCTATTGCAGAGTGCGATTCCGTAACATCTAAAATGGCTGTTTATGCTAAAGATACTATTCTTGCTGCAATGAAAGCGTCAGATGATTACAGCAACGATAAATTCAGTATGATAGAGGATAGCGAGACCTATCTTGACCGTTATGAGGATAAGATTGGTACGTATCTTGTAAAAGTTTCGTCTCAGAAAATTACGGAAAGCGACTCCCAGAGAATTTCTCTTATGCTTCACGCAATTGGCGATTTTGAAAGACTCGGCGACCATGCGCTTAACCTCATGAAAGTTGCGAGAGAACTTAAGGAAAAAGGTTATTCTTTCTCGGAGAAAGCGATCGAAGAGATTGAAGTTCTCAGAAAAGCGATAGAAGAAATACTTGTATTTACGACTGAAGCTTTTGTGAACAAAGATGTCAAAGCTGCCGCTATGGTTGAACCTTTAGAGCAGGTTATAGACGACTTGGTTGCCGCGATTAAAATTAAGCACATAAAGAGACTTCAAAGCGGAAACTGCAGTATAGAAATGGGCTTTATTCTGTCAGATTTGCTCAACAGCTATGAAAGAATTTCCGACCATTGTTCAAATATTGCCGTGGCAATGATAGAGCTTGACCGTAACGCGTTCGCAACTCACAGATATCTTGATAATGTAAAATACAGCAATAAAAACTTCAATGAAGTTTACGCACGTTACAGCGAAAAGTATTCTATATAACGGTTTAATTATGTATTCGAAAAAATAACCTTGAGAGCATTAAAATGCACCCAAGGTTATTTTTTATGAATTCTGTTTGTTCTTTACTTCTTCACTATATCCTTTATTACATCACCTTCAATGATAATTCCCGAGACAGAGGGGACGAA
>JAFTXL010000191.1 GCA_017464985.1 Clostridia bacterium
GTTGACTGTGTATTTCATGCGGCAGCTTTAAAGCAAGTCCCCAGCTGTGAGTTCTTCCCTATTGAAGCGGTTAAGACAAATGTACTCGGTACGGAAAACGTCCTTACCGCGGCTATTGAAGCAGGCGTAAAAAAAGTTATATGCCTTTCCACGGATAAAGCAGCATACCCTGTCAACGCAATGGGTACAAGTAAAGCGATGATGGAAAAAGTTTTTATCGCAAAGTCAAAGACAGTTTCACCTGACAAGACATTGATCTGCGGCACGCGTTACGGAAATGTCATGTGCTCCAGAGGTTCGGTTATTCCGCTCTTTATCGAACAGATTAAAAGCGGTAAGCCTCTCACAGTTACAGAACCGAAAATGACACGTTTTATAATGAGTCTTGAAGAGGCTGTAGAACTTGTACTATATGCTTTTGAGCATGCGGAAAGCGGCGATATTATGGTTCAGAAATCACCTGCATGCACTATAGAAGTTCTTGCACAGGCAGTAAAAGAACTTTTTCACGCGGAAAACGAAATTAAAGTCATCGGAATACGTCATGGTGAAAAGATGTATGAAACTCTTCTCACAAACGAAGAATGTACAAACGCAATTGACTGCGGCAGATTTTACAGAGTTCCTGCAGATAAACGTGATTTGAATTATGACAAATATGTCATAAACGGCGATACAGAACGTACTAAACTTTCGGAGTTTAATTCAAATAATACAAAACTGTTAGATGTTGAGCAGGTAAAAGAAAAGCTTCTTGAGCTTGAATATATAAGAAACGAATTGGCAAGTTGGGAAAATAAGTGAAATTAGTACAGATAAACGTATCAGATTACGGCAGCACAGGCAATATAATGATATCAATTCAAAATGCGGCATCGGCTCTCGGCCATACCGCTTTGTCTTTTTGCGGCCGCAGTATTAAAAGATATAAAAACTGTACAAAAATTACAAACAGTTTAGACCTTTACGGGCATGCTTTGCTTGCACGTTTCGGAAAAAACGGACACGGCAGTAAAATTGCCACTAAAAAGCTTATAAAAATGCTCGATGATATTGACCCCGATGTTCTGCTTCTTCATAATATCCACGGTTATTATTTAAACTTAGGATTATTTTTTGATTACCTTTTATCTACAAGAGCCAAAATATTTTGGACTTTACACGATTGCTGGACATTCACAGGCGGATGTGCTTACTTTTCAAAATCAAACTGTGAAAAATATAAGACAGGATGTAAAGATTGTTCAGTTTGCAGGACAAACTATCCGAAATCTTTTATTGATACTACAGAATCTGAATTTAAGTATAAATCTGAACTTTTTTCAAAGTGCCGTAATATAACCTTTATCAGCCCTTCAAAATGGCTTGCTGATATTGCAAAAGATTCTTATATAGGAAGATATCCTATCCATGTGATAAATAACGGTGTCGATACTTCAAAGTTCGTACCGTGTGACAGTTCAACTGTACATCAAATCAAAATTAAATATAATATTCCGGACAATAAACCAATCATTCTCGGTGTTTCAAGCGTGTGGGACAGCAGAAAAAATCCCGAAACATTTTTCAAGCTCGCTGAAAAAATGCCCCATTACACTTTTGTAATGGTCGGAACGTGCAGTATGCCGTCAGAAAGCAGCTCTAACCTTATCAATATTCCGAGAACAGAGAGTATTCACGATATGTCAGCAATTTATTCTTCAGCAGCGGTATTTTTAAATCTTTCTGTTGAGGACAATTTCCCTCTCGTATCACTTGAAGCGCTTTCATGCGCAGCTCCTGTCATATCTTCGTGTCTCTGCGGAAGTCCTGAAGCTGTATCGCCTGATACAGGAATTATTGTCAATCCGTCAGACGATACAGAAATTGCTGATGCAATAAAAAAAATAATATCAGATAAAAATATTTCCGAAACACGTAAAAAATGCAGAAACAGAGCAGTCACGCTCTATGACTGCTCTGTTATGACAGATAATTATTTAAAACTTTTATTTGCTGATTAATTTGCCTACTATATGGTCAATTTCAATCTGCTCGTCTAAGAATCTGCTGTCGTGGCTTCCGTTTCTGTTATCACCCATAACAAAAACACATCCTTCTTCTACAACAATACTGCTGTCGACATATGTGGTCACATCTTGCGTGAGAATATAATCTTCTTCAACGACCATACCGTTTCTTATGAAATATCCATCTTTAAATTCAATGACATCGCCCGGCAGTCTAACAACTCTTTTTATCCAGAAAACATCTTCATCTATCTCATTGTCTTTAACCAACGACTGTGTAAGAGCATTGTACTTTAAAGATTCTCTTACCTCTACCGCAAAAGTTCTCTCTCTGCTCGTATTTCTGTCTATTACAACTATGTCACCGTATTCGATATCACCCAATAAATACGGCAGCTTTGATATGATAACCGTATCTCCGTTTTCAAGCGTTGGAAGCATCGAAGATCCCGATACTATACTCGGCCTAGCAATATAAAGATTAATAAAAAGCGCAATCACAAGAGCTGCCGCTATAAGACCAACCCAACTTACAGATTCTTTTATGATCTCCTTGATCATTTTCTTCCGTTTTTTGCTTCTGTTTTTCTTTTTAGAATCAGCTATTTTAGTTTGCTGCCTGAATTTTTCCTCTGCAGCCTCCTCACTTACTTTATCCTCCGCAGGAATACTATTTTCTTCAAGCTCATCACTTTCGGCTTCATTTTTACGAATATATTCAACACCGTCTTCTCCACAGCCGATTGAGGATTTTTCCTCAAATTTATCCTCTTTAAGAGCTTCCACGGTCAAATTTTCATCCGGACCAAAATCGTCCTCATCTATGCAATCAGGTTCAACCTCAATGTTCACTTCCGGCTCCGCGCAAATTTTCTCTTCTGATGCTGCGTATTCCGTAATTTCATCTGAGTATTTTTCCGACAATTCTGTTTGTTCTGCTATGATGTCCGCCGATGATTCCTCTGTAATGCTTGCGACTTCGTCCTCAGTATTCTCCGCGATGGCTGTCTCCACAGTCTCATCCGGAACGGACTCTGTCACATCTTCTTCCGCAGTTTCGTCCTCAGCCGGCTCCCCAATCTCTTCTGCAGGTTCCGAAGTTTTAAATTCAAAGTCCTCTTCATTCATAAAGACTATTTCATCATCAATCTCTTCTGACTCTTCAAAACCAAAGTCGAAGTCAGATTCAAACTCATCATCAAAATCAGACGCAATTTCTTCACTTTCAATTTCTGCTTCATTCTCAGCACAGTTATCTTCGTCTGATACTGCGATGTTTTCATCTTTCTCACCGTCTGAAACAAAATCATCTTCATCTATGCAATCAGTTTCAACTTCAATATTTATTTCCGGCTCTGCGTAA
>JAFTXL010000192.1 GCA_017464985.1 Clostridia bacterium
AAGATTTATTTTACACCGTCCATTTTTTAATCTTCAAAAGTGCACATAAGTTCCTTTTTTATCAATTTAATCATGATAGATGTATTCAAGTTCACTGCATCCTCGGGATAAACATCATTTATATATCCTCTGCGGTATCTTTCTTTAAATCTTTCAACTATTTCTTCTTCCGGAATTCTTTTCTTAACAAATTCCGCAATAAATTCAGCAGCTTCCTCAGATGCTCTTTTCATATTTCCGAGAAAATAATTTGTCTGTTCTTTATTAAGAATTCCGTAATGCGGGCACAAAATCCTTTTCGGGTTGATTTTCTTAATTTTATTAATGGCTGACAGAGAATCTTTATAGCTGACTAAAAATGACGGCATTATAATGTCGGCACCGTCGTAAACGCCCAATGTTTCAGATGACAGCAAAAGTGAATAATCTTTCAGATAAAAACCTACAGAACACTTTGTATGCCCAGGCAATGATATCACCTCAAATCGCATGTCTCCTGCACATATAATATCCCCATCCTCCACAGGTATATCAACTCTCAGCTTCTCACCGGGAAACTCATACTCCGTAACACCGCACTTTTGGGCAAGTTTGCTGTCAAGTTCCCTCATAACAGCCTTTGCTCCGTCTCGTTTAAAAATCTCCGACGTGTATTTCCCGGCAGCTACTTTGACATTCTTCCAATACTGATTTATAAATCCGCTTCCGAGAGCATGGTCATAATGTGAATGTGTAAGAAATATATAATCAAGCTCTCTTACGCCGAGAATCTTTTTTATTTTTTCTGCCATAGCTTTTCCCGTGAAGCCAAATCCTGTATCATATAAGATTGAGGTTTTTCCGTCATCAATCAAAAAACCACTGTCACCGGGATTTATCCTCACATCTGTTATTTTTAAATCAAAACCCATCTGTCTGCACCCTGCCTTTCTTCTCTGTCACTCCGAAAAAACAATCTCACCTGATTCGTCTTTCTGCAAAATTTTATTCAATACCCAACTGCTCTCCGAATTGCGCACAAACTGCCAATATTCTTCAAAGCTCTCTGCAGATGTATTGCCGCTTATCTTTAAATTAGTCTCCGTGTCAATCATATAGTCTATCATAGAGCCCTTTATGTAAAACCAAACATAATCCATCTTATCGTTTTCATCATCATACACAGAAACAGGTGTCACCTCAATCAGCCTAATCTTTTTTAGCACGTTTTTCTGTTTTCTGCATTCCATCCATGAAAGTTTGGTTTTAAATCTTTCATATAACTCCTCAGACATATAACCCTGTGCCGGCTGCATGTCCATATTTGTCCACGAATTTTGTATTATAAAATACGCATCATGTACCTGTTTCTCTATATTTTTATATTTCCACGCAGAGTCTTTGGTCTGCAGCATTTTTATTATCTTTTTTGAATTACGCGAGTATTTAAACAGTTTCAGGCGAAAAACTATTGCAGCGGCGCAAGATATACATGCAAACATTATAAAATGAAATATGGTACCCAAAACAGAACCGCCGCCATTACCGTTTGTCGTACGGTGGCGGCTCGAATGACTGCCTGAACTGCCGGAGCCGCCTCCCGAGCTTCCCCCGCCTCCTGAGCCGCCTCCTCCACCGGCTCTCAAAAGCTGAACTTGATAATTACTTTCCGTCGCATCTCCGTTCATTTCACAGGCGTAAGATGAAATATTTGTTAAAGAAAACAGAATAATAAAAACTACGAAAAAATAAAATAAAATTTTTATTTTCAAAATGTCTTTCCTTTCATAATTTTTTCTATTATAAAAAATATAATGCATCCCGCCGCATAACAAAGTATGTCTATAAATGAAAAATAAGTTCCGAGCACTATGCTGAAAAAACGATTATCAGCAAGTCCCAATATCTTTACTAAATCAAAATACTGGCTTACTTCTACAATTACAGAAAATACAAATACATACAGAGGTAAAAAACGTATTCCGGAAGAAAAAAACATTCTGACAAAACAGCATAACAACACAGTGACAAGTATGTCTCCAACATACGGTCTTATAATACTGTCCTTGACAAATAAAGCAATATAGATTTCCGACATCAGGATCAGTACAAATATTATTATATATATAATGCGCGCGTTGCATTTTTTTGTTTTCATGTTTCACCCTTAATGCTGAAATTATTAAAACTGTATTTAGGATATTTTTCAAACTCCACTTCGCTTCCGTTAAATACATTTACATCGATATATTTTTCTTCACCTTTGTAACCGTCAAGTGTTTCACGGTTAGTATATTGCCAAAAAGTCCACTCACGCCCGTCAGAAAGCTTGGGTTTTGCAACAACATCTCTTATCCATATATCATACTCATCATATTCACCGGAAAGATAAATCTCATACGCCTTTTCTGTAGTATATATGATTGGTTTAAGTCTATAATATGCTTCAAGCGCATCTATCAACGCCTCCAGCTCAACCGACACCAATTCTCTGTCAGGCGGATTTTTTACATTGTCACCGTAAAATTCAAGGTCTATAACAGGAGGAAGCATACCCTCAAAAGGAGCTACATGTCCAATGAAATTCTCTGCCTGTGTCTCACCCGGACTGTCAAAGCTAAAAAAGTGATACGCTCCTACGGCGATACCACACTTTTGCGCTTCAGCAAAATTATAAGCAAAACATTCATCAACATACGAGCTTCCTTCCGTTGCTTTTATAAAAGTGAAAGACAATTCCTGCGAAGAAAGAGTCTGCCAATCTATTTCACCCTGATAGTGGGAAACATCAATACCTCTGACAGGATAATCATCATCGGACGGATTATTAAGCAAAATAACGCCGTTCCATATTAGTAATACAAAGACCGCTGCGCAAACTAAGAGGACAG
>JAFTXL010000193.1 GCA_017464985.1 Clostridia bacterium
CTGCTTCACTATATCCTTTATTACTTCACCTGCAATGATAAGTCCCGCGACAGAGGGGACGAAGGAAACGCTTCCGGGATATCCGTAATTATTTTTTTTGGGTTCCTCTTTTGAATATACAACTTTAAGTGACGGAATATTTCTTTTTCTGAGTTCAGAACGTATCACCCGCGCAAGAGGGCATACTGAAGTCTTATAAATATCTGCAACCTCAAATTTTGTAGGGTCAAGCTTATTTCCGGCGCCCATGCAGCTCATGATTTTTACATTGCTGCGGTATGCGGTTTCAATTAAATGAAGTTTGGAGGAAACCGAATCGATTGCGTCTACGACATAGTCATATGAGGAAATTTCAAACATATCTGAATTTTCAGGAGTATAAAAAACAGGTATTTGTGTAATTTTTATATCAGGATTGATGCTTTTTATACGCTCTGTCATTACTTCTGTTTTATTTCTGCCTATAGTGTCGTGTGTCGCGATGATTTGTCTGTTTATGTTTGAAACAGATACGGTATCGTGGTCAACAAGTGTTATATTTCCTATGCCGGCTCTTGCTAGAGCCTCCGTACAATAGCCGCCTACGCCGCCAATTCCGAAAACAATTACTTTAGCATTCGATAAAATTTTTACAGCAGCAGAACCGAGGAGAGCCTCGGTTCTGCTGCTGATACTTTCAGTTAATTTTACATTATCATCAATTGGTTTCATTAAACGTACCGCCTGTTATGTGTGATATGCCCGATATTATACGTTGAATCTGAAGAGTGTAACATCTCCGTCCTGCATTACGTATTCTTTACCCTCAGAACGTACAAGACCTTTTTCTCTTGCGGCAGCATATGTTCCGCATGCAATGAGGTCATCGTAAGCGACGATTTCCGCGCGAATAAATCCTCTTTCAAAATCCGAATGGATTTTTCCGGCAGCTCCCGGTGCTTTCGTGCCTTTTGTGATTGTCCATGCGCGGACTTCTTTCGGACCTGCTGTGAGGTAGCTGATGAGGCCGAGCAGTGTATAGCTTGCCTTTACAAGCTTATCAAGACCTGAACTTTCAACGCCGAGTTCGCTTAAGAATTCTTTACGTTCTTCTTCGTCAAGTGCCGCCGTATCTTCTTCAAGCTTGCTGCATACGACAATAATCTGTGCCTGTTCCGTTTCGGCAACTTTAGCAAGCTGCTGTACGTAAACACAGGAATCAGGGTCTATAAGGTCATTTTCTGAAATGTTGGCAGCGTATATGACAGGCTTTGATGTGAGAAGAAACAGTGAATCCATATATTCTCTTTCTTCATCTGTAAGATCCATTGTACGTGCCGGAAGGCCGTTTTCGAGATGTTCTTTGATTCTGCCGAGAAGTTCTACTTCTGCGAGAAGCTTTTTATCTCCGCCTTTTGCCATTTTTCCTGTGCGTTCTATACGTCGCTCTATAAGCTCCGTATCAGAGAATATGAGCTCAAAGTTTATAGTCTCTGCATCGCGGACAGGGTCAACGGAGCCGCTTACATGAATTATGTTTTCGTCGTCAAAACAGCGTACTACATGGATAATGGCGTCTGATTCACGTATGTTCGCAAGGAATTTATTCCCGAGACCTTCTCCTTTGCTTGCTCCTTTTACCAGTCCTGCTATATCAAGAAATTCTATTGTTGCGGGTGTGATTTTCTCCGGTTTATACATTTCGGAAAGAACATCAAGACGTGAGTCGGGAACTGTTACTATTCCCACATTAGGTTCTATTGTACAAAAGGGATAGTTTGCGCTTTCTGCTCCTGCTTTTGTAAGTGCGTTGAAAAGTGTGCTTTTTCCTACATTCGGTAATCCTACGATACCAAGTTTCATATTTCGTGTATACTGCGGTGGATTAAATTTTGCCGCAGTTCCTCCTCTCAGACATTAAATCAATACAATTATAAACGCTTAATCTATTTTTTCAAGATTTTTAAGATTTTTTCAGTTTCTTTTAAGCTATTGTACGTATACTGCCGAATGTAAAGCAATAATAGTCAGAGGTGAAGCTAATGGAGAATTCAAAATATTCAATATTGTATATAGCAAAAGAAGAGTTTGCAGACAGCAAATTGACAGAATATTTTTCTGATTCCGGTATAAACTGTGAAATTTGTGATATAAACTCTGATGTACATGAACTTTGTCAGATATATGCAGAGTCTTCGGCTGAGTTAGTTTTAATAAACGATGAAGGATATAAAGCGGGATTTATAGATATACTGAAAGCATTTGTGAGATTATCAAAATGCAGCGTAATTGTTATTTCCGGTAAGAAAGATTCGTTTACAGAAATTCTGGCTCTTGAGCTTGGGGCGGATGATTATATATCACGGCCTGCCGTTCCTGAATTGGTAGTCGCAAGAGTAAGAAATGTTTTAAAAAGATGTGAAAAGAAGGGCAACGCATATGAAGATGAGGTCAGATATCCCGGCTTGATTGTCAATATTTCACAGTATAAGGTGGAAATAGATGGAAATTATATAAAAATGCCTCCTAAGGAATTGGAGCTTTTATATTTGCTTGCATCAAATCCTAATATTGTTTATACTCGGGAGAAGCTTTTAGAAGTCATTTGGGGCTACGATCTGGATGTTGGTTCGAGAACCGTAGATGTACATGTAAAGCGTCTTCGTGATAAAATAGAAAAATCTTCGAATCCCTGGAGGATAGGAACTGTATGGAGCGTTGGCTACCGATTTGAAATTGATACACAGGCTGTTTCTGCTGACAGGGATGCCGTTTGATAAAATTTAAAGAGGGGTACTTATTATGAATAATGATGAAAACATGAAAGATGGTATTTTGGAAAACCCGGAGGGTGATGTGCCCGTTTATTCTGATGCAGTACAGCAGAATACCGGGAACGCGAAGGATGATACTGAAAATTTCGCTCACGAGACTGAGCAAAGCAATGTAAATGTATCAGCTGAAACAAATATATACAGATCATTATCTACGGAGGCGCCGATGAACGGAGAGCCCGCAGGCAGTGAAAGAGAACAGCATGATGCGATTGCTTCAAGAAAAGCTGAGATTTCAAGACTTCAGGAAGAAATCAGACGCGAGGAAGAATTAAAGAAAGCTCAGATGAAAAAAGAAAAGAAAGAAAATCGCAAAAGGGGTGTGCCTTTTTGGGGCTGTATCTTAATCGCAGTAATTTTTACTGTGATAGGATGTGCGTCAACAATACTAATTTTAATGAAAGTGCCGATTCCGTTTAGTGAAGACAGCTTTATAGGTGAGATTGTAAGCAGTTATTCGGAATCTGTTGTGAAAAATAAAAATTCTAATATTGTTGCGGGCGAGGATACAACTGTCGGAGGTACAGTTGTAAGTGCCGGCAGTGATGTCACGATAAATGTAGAGACGAATGAAGTCGCAAGTGCTGTATATGCAAAAGCGAATCAGTCTGTTGTGGGAATCCGTGTAGTAGCTTCTACTGCTAATATGCCGTGGGCTCAGGCGACATATGCGGTTGTAGGAGAAGGCTCAGGCATTGTATATTCGGAAGACGGACTGATAGTTACAAATTACCACGTAATTGCCGATGCATTGTCAGACGGAACTCTTGTTTCCGGAAACGAAATACGTGTATTTCTTGATTCTTCTCTTACTGAATATCACACTGCGGAGCTTAAAGGATACGATACAACTTCTGACCTTGCGGTTCTCAAGATTGATGTAAACGGACTTACTCCGCTTGAACTTGCGGATTCGGATACAATAGAGATAGGCGAAACGGCTATAGCTATAGGAAGCCCCGGAGGTCTCGAGTTTATGAATTCGGTAAGTGCCGGAATTATAAGCGGACTTAACCGGAATTTATCGACTGATGACGGTATTGCATATAATCTTCTTCAGACAACCGCGGCTATCAACCCCGGAAACAGCGGAGGTGCACTGCTTAATTCGGAAGGTCAGCTTATAGGTATATGTGTAATGAAACTTGTTTCTGACGGTTATGAGGGAATGGGATTTGCGATAGCATCAAATACTGTTGACGATATTGTTTCGGATATTGTAGACAACGGCAGTGTAGTAAGACCGCAGCTTGGTGTTACTATCAATACGACATACACTGCTACAGAAGCCAATAGCTATGATATGCCTGTGGGAGCATGGGTATACAGTATTGCAGAAGACTCAGCGGCGGATAAAGCCGGCATAAAAATTAATGATATAATTGTATCGTTTGACGGTGTTGAAATTGCTGATTTTTATGGTCTCAGAACAGAACTTCTTAAACATTCTCCCGGAGATACAGTTGAAGTAAAAGTATACAGAGACGGGGAATATATGACACTTGAAGTTGTACTGGACTATGAGTAATAATTTTGATAAAATTCCGTTGTGTTATATTTGCTGACAATTCTTTTTAGTATTTAATATAAACGGAGTTTTTATGGATAAAAAGCTAAAAAAAGAAGCCGCGGCGAAGGTGCCGCGGCTTCTTTCAGAATTAGATAAACTATATCCTGACGCAGAGTGTTCGCTTAAATATGATAATCCTCTGCAGCTGCTCATAAGCACACGTCTTTCCGCACAGTGTACAGACGCGCGTGTTAACATGGTTACGCCTGCTCTTTTTGAGAGATACCCGGATTGCCGTGCTTTTGCTGAGGCTGATGTTGAAGAACTTGAGGATTATATACGTTCCACAGGTTTTTTCAGAAGTAAAGCAAGAAACATAATTGATTGCTGCAGAACTTTGCTGGAAAAATATGACGGTGAAGTTCCCGATACTATGGAAGAACTTACTGCGCTTGCCGGGGTAGGACGTAAAACAGCAAATCTTGTTTTGGGAGATGCGTTTGGAAAGCCCTCTTATGTGGTCGATACACATTGCATAAGGCTTTGCAGCAGAATCGGTCTTACGGAGA
>JAFTXL010000194.1 GCA_017464985.1 Clostridia bacterium
ATTTCAGCATGGAGGATGAATATCGAACGCATTTGAAATAAAAAATTTAACAAAAACTTTTAAAGACTTTAAATTGGATAATGTGAGCTTTACATTGCCAAGCGGCTGTATTATGGGGTTAATCGGAGAAAACGGTGCGGGTAAGAGTACGACGATTAAGCTGATATTAGATATGCTTCACAAGGACAGCGGTACAATAGAAATTCTCGGAAGAGATAATCAGGATAATCTGCAGCTTATAAAAGAGGATATCGGCGTTGTTTTGGACGAAGTTGGTATTCCGGAGTGTTTGACGGCAAAGCAGGTCGGTAAAGTTATGAAATATACGTTCCGTAATTGGAATAGTGAAAAATACGCTGAACTTTTGAAGATGAAGCTCGGATTTGCTGTTGCTCTGTCTCATGAAAGCAAGCTTCTTTTGCTTGACGAAGCGACAAGCGGTCTTGACCCGGTTATCCGTGATGAAATAGTTGAGATGTTGTACGATTTTACAAGGGAAGAAAACCATTCAATTCTCATTTCTTCGCATATTGTCAGCGATCTTGAAAAGCTATGCGATTATGTAGCTTTTTTGCATAAAGGCAAATTGATTCTGTGTGAGGAAAAAGACCGCCTGCTTGATGAATACGGAATCATTCATTGCACAGCGGAGCAGTTAAAGGATTATGATTCTTCGGCAATTAAATATAAGAAAGAAACTCCGTATGGTATTGAAGCTATTGTACTGCGTGATGCTGTGCCGAAGAATACATATGTCAGCCCGATTAGTATTGAAGAGCTGTTTGTGATTACGGTAAAGGAGACAAAATAAGATGAAAGCGCTTCTCTTGAAAGATTTTTATACTATAAAAAATACTTTAATAACAGTCGTGTTTTGCATTGTGTTGTGTAGCTTTATAGGAACTCTTAACGAAGCAAATTCGTTTTATTTGCTGTGTTCTTGTATTACAGCGGTAATGATTCCCACAGATATTATTATTCGTGATGAACGAAGTAAGTGGAATTCGTATTGCAGCGTATTTCCGTATAGTGATGCACAGATTGTTTCATGTAAATATATTATCGGACTGATTTTATACGGTGTTTCTTTGATTTTGTCTTTTTTATCCTGTATTGTCAGAATGAGTATAACAGGTGAGTTTGATTGGAATAGTTATTTTGTTTCTCAGTATTTCTGAAAGTAATTGGGAACCAAAAGTTTCATACGCTGTTATTCGCTTGAGTCTCTGCATAATCAGCATTGCTATTTATGCTCTTTCGTGGTATTTGTCGATTGTTATCTATAAGAAACGTGAAGCAAAATAATTAAATATATAAGCATTGGTTAAAGGAGATAGAATAATAAGATGAAGGGGTTGCTTCTGAAAGATTTTTACATTATAAAGAAAAATTTTATGTTCATCGTGCTGGCTATAGTAAGTTTTGTTTATAGTGGAGGAGACCAAATTTGGTTAACTTGTTGGTTGTCTGCAATGATTCCTGCAGTATTGCTTATATACGATGAACGCAGTAAATGGAATTCGTATTGTGGCACACTTCCGTACAGTAAATCTCAAATTGTTTCCGGCAGGATTTAAAGAAAAAATTTATAAAACTGTTTCGGGAGAAATTATACCGGAATTTATGATTTTTACCGAAGCGGAAGAAAATAACCTTTTTGAAATACTTTCAGCAGAAACATTAAGAAAGCTGATTCAGATATTCTATAAACTCCTCAAATGTGCCGTGAGGACAGTCGGGCAGGGTATCTGAATCGTTTAAAATACAGTCTGTGATTAGATACGCGGAAAGTCCTGCTTCCATGGCAGCCAGCGCATCTTCTTTTACGTTGTTTCCTACCATAAGGCAGTTTTCGGGTTTTACGTTGATTTTATTTGCAGTTTCAATATAATATGCAGGATTGGGTTTGCATGTACCTGAATTATCATAATTTGTAACGAGTTCAAAGTCATCTGCTGTGAGACCTACCCAGTTAAGCCGTGTTTCTACGCCTGCCTGCGGAAACCAAGGGTTTGTTGCCAAAACAACATGGGGCGTTTTCGTGCGCGCGATTTCCACTGCTTTTTTTGAAAGAGGACCGGGCTTTGTGAATTTTACGGATTCCTTAAAATTACCGCTGTAGAATTTGTCAAAATATTTTATGTGGTCATAGACCTGATCTCCCATAAGGTCTGCAAAGGTTTTCCAAAAAACTTCGGAATTTTTACGGCTGCCGTCATTTTTTACCATAGCTGCAACACCTTTCCACATAGCGGGTATAAGTGCCTCTTTGCTGTAACCGTATGCAGAGACATTCTCACAAAGAGAGCCGAGATATCCGTTTATAAAAGTATCGTTGTCCATCGGCAAAAGTGTGCCGTCCAAATCAAAAAATATAGCGTCAAACATTGTAAACAATCCTTTCGTTTATCAATTTATCAATTTAAAAATATATCGCATATTTCCGCAATACCGAATGCGGAAAAGTACTTTTCTTCTAAAGGAATCCAAATTTCACGAAATCTTTTTGCTTCATCGGCAGGATTTCGTTTTTCTATTCTAGCAAATTGCGCATTTTTATCAATATCTAAAAAAATGCGCAAATCGTAATATTTCTGCAATTCAGGATGACAGCTGTATGACCCTTCTATTACCGTAACTTGTTTTGGGGTGACAGTTATGGGCTCTTTCATGCTTTTTGTATGGCAGTTGTAAGGCGCATATGAGAAAGCGCTGTTTGTTTTTAGCGGAATAAGAACCTCAGATATGAATCTTTCGTAATCAACATTGCCGCCCGGTGTATTTAGTCTTTCGGGAGTTCTTTGAAATGGGCGCAGGAAAAAATCATCCATATGAATTATGTTGCAGGAGATTTTTTCTTCAAGCTGTGACGCGAGGGTGGTTTTTCCTGCGGCACATCTGCCGTCAATTGCGGCAATTACAGCCGGCTTTGATAAAAGGATGTTATTTATTGCTTTGATTATTATATCGGTTTGATTATTCTGTAACATGCCAATTTTCTTTCTGATTGATATTTTTCTTGCCTTTGACGGCATTATCTGCCGTAATGTGAGTGCTTTTCGGCATGAAATGTGTCTTCTTCAATGCTAACATGAGTATCGGAATTAAAACTAACTGAAGAATTATGCCCGGAATGGCATTTGTAAACGCGGAGGCGATGAAAGCTGATATTGTGAACGAATTTCCTGCTGCTCCCACCAATATTGCCTGTGTAATGCCCCAGATGATGCGGCCGCTGAGCATTGATATTAAAAGAGCGCGGTAAAGTGAACGCAGACATTTCCATTTGGCGCGGTTAAATAAGAAACCTGACAAAAAACCGTATGTCGCGAGTTCAAAAGCCATTGAAATTGCCGTAGGATACAGTATCGGCGCCGAGAATAGCATTGACCGCAGCAGAGGCAGTATGAATCCGACTGTTATACCGTATTGCGGACCGCATATAAATCCGCACAGCAAAACAGGAATATGCATCGGAAGAAGCATATTCCCAATCTGCGGTATTTGCCCTGTGAAAAAGGGGAGTACAAAGCCTATTGCCATAAGCATTGCCGAAATTATTATGTTATGTGTAGTTTTTATTCGTATCATGACAGTTCTATGACCGGTTTTTCAATTACAGTGTTGACGCAAAATCTGACATCATTTCAGATATTTTAATTTGCTGAGGACATACTTCCTCACAGCTTCTGCATCCGATGCAGGCAGACGGTTTTTTATCTTCCGGGGTATTTTCCATAGCCATAGAGACTATAAACCCTTTGCCGGAGAATGACTGCTCATTGTAAAGCTCGATAATGCGCGGAATATCAAGCCTCTGCGGACAGTATGAAGTACAGTAGCGGCATGAAGTGCAGGGAAGAGTTTTTTTGCTTGTCATGTCATCTGCAACGCCCATAAGGAGTTTTAGTTCGTTTTCATTCAGTGCTTTATCTTCTGAAAATGTTTTGATATTTTCATTTACCTGTTCAAAATCGGACATACCGGAAAGAACTACTGTAACTTCCGGAATGCTTTGAAGAAAACGGAATGCCCAAGCTACAGGCTTTTCGTCGGGACGTGCGTCTGTCAGAGCTTTTGAATGTTTTTCTTCAAGATTTGCAAGTCTGCCGCCGCGAGCAGGTTCCATAACCCATATCGGAATATTTCGCTCTTTTAAAATAGAGACTCTTTCTTTTGCGTTTTGAAGAGTCCAGTCAAGATAATTTAACTGAATCTGACAAAATTCCATATGGTCTCCGTATGCGTCGAGAAAACGGTTCATAATATTTATGCTTCCGTGGATAGAGAAGCCGAGATGTTTTATTCTTCCGTTTTTCTTCTGCTCAAGTAAATATGAAAAATCTCCATACTTTTTATCATCAAGATATCCGTCAATATTTAATTCGCATACGTTGTGAAACAGATAAAAATCAAAATATTCTGTCTGGCACTTGCGAAGCTGTTCTTCGAAAATTTCTTCTGCTTTACCTAAGTTTGAAATATCGTACCCGGGGAATTTGGAAGCCAGATAAAAGCTGTCACGCGGATATTTTTTCAGAATTTTTCCGACTGTAATTTCCGAGTTTCCCTCGTGGTAACCCCATGCCGTGTCAAAATAATTTACGCCGTTTGCAATGGCGTAATCAATCATTTTTTCTGTAGCTTCTTCGTCTATTTTCGATACGTCGCCGCCGGTTGTGGGAAGTCTCATGCAGCCCATGCCGAGTGAAGATAATTTAATGTCCTTAAAATTTTTGTATATCATGTGAAATTCCTCCCGAAAATGCATCAGTAACTGTTTAATGTAAATATATGTTAAATTGTAGTATGAAAAATGAGCAAAATCAATGAGAAAACGTTTGATAAGCAGCGAAATATTTACGGCAATGTTTTTTTGTGAGCAATTGTCCCGCAATACCGACTTGATTAAAAAAGCCAGGGCAAACGCATGAAAAAATATATATAAAAAATAGACAAAACCCACAAGATATAGTACAAATAGTAGTGGGTGATTACAAATGATAAAATATTTTGAAGAAATAACAGATAAAAGACAGCAATGGAAAGTAAAGCAC
>JAFTXL010000195.1 GCA_017464985.1 Clostridia bacterium
ATATTGATAGGAAGTCATGCGGAGGATACTGTTTGCGTAAACAGCATCTCCGGTATATTGGAAATGATATAAACAGCGAGGTTTGAATCATGCGAAAAATTAGTTTGTTAGACTGTACGCTGCGTGACGGCGGTTACATAAATGATTGGAAATTCGGAGAACAGGCAATATATGACATAGGTCAGAAAATTGTCCGTACAGGTATCGAATTTTACGAAGTCGGATTTATAAAAAATGTTTCATATGACAAGAACAGATCTGTCTATTCATCTAATGATGAAATAGCACAGATGATTGCGCCCAAAGACCCGAATACAACATATGTCGGAATGATTGATATGAGCGCTGCTATTGATATTGATGCTTTCGGTCCGAGAAAAGATGACTCAATCGACGCTATCCGTGTAATTTTTAAAAAGCAAAAAATTGACGAAGCTTATGAATACTGCAAAAAAGTGCAGGAATTGGGCTACAAGCTTTTTGTACAGCCTGTAGGTACAGATGGATATACAGATGTTGAGTTTATTAACGTAATAGAAAAATTCAATCAGCTCAACCCTTTTGCGCTTTACATAGTAGATACTTTCGGATTGATTAAACGTAAAGACTTTTTAAGATGGGTACAGCTTGCAGATCATAATCTCAGTCCGCAGATAGCGCTCGGATACCACTCTCACAATAATCTTCAGCAGGCATTCGGTAATGCCGAAGCTATGACAGAGCTTAATTTGAAACGAGATATTATGATTGACGCATGCGTATTCGGAATGGGACGAGGTGCCGGCAATCTTAATATGGAACTTTTCGCAGAGTTTTTGAACGAAAATTACGGAAAAGAATACCGTATAGAGCCGATGCTTGAAATTATAGACGAGTATCTTAACGACATATACGCTAAGCACTTTTGGGGATATTCTCTTCCTTTCTATCTCTCCGCGTCTAACCAGTGCCATCCTAACTACGCAAGTTATTTTGCGGAAAAAGGAACACTTACCGTTAAGTCGTTCAATGAGATATTAAAATCAATACCCGCGGAAGAAAAAGCCGCATATTCAAGAACAACAGCAGAGAGAATTTATCTTGAATATCTCGAAAATTACATTGATGATAAGGAAACTATCGCGCAGCTCAGATCTGAACTCGCAGGAAAAAATATTATCCTTATTGCGCCGGGAAAAAGTATCAATACAAATACAAAAAAGATAGAAAAAATGAGAGAAAAAAAGGATGCTGTTATTATATCGCTTAACTTTGTTCCCGAAAACATTGATGTTGATTATGTATTCAGCTGTCACACAAGACGCTACAGAAAAATAAGAGCAGGAAAAGAAATTAAAAAAATTATTACATCAAATCTGAGAAATGCGTTAAGCTATGATTACATGGTTAACTTCTCTTCTTTTTCGGGAGAACGGCCTGAAACAGTTGATAATTCAGGGCTTATGTGCATGAAGCTTCTTATAGACCTTTCCGTTAAAAAGATATATGTTGCGGGACTTGACGGATATGACGTTGCTTCTACAACTAACTATGTAAACAGCGGATTGGAATTCAGATTTTCGCCCGAATCAATTGAGCGAAGAAATGAAGCAATTCATGAAGAGTTAAATAAAATAAAAAAGAAAATCGACTTGGAGTTTATAACTGCATCGAGATTTGCGGAGTGATATAAATATGAAAAGCGCAGTTTTGACAGGCGGCACCGGCATGCTTGGCCTTGCTTTGGTACGTCTTCTTGTAAAAAAGAATATTAAGGTGCTGATTTTAGTACGCCCCGGTTCAGGCAGAAAAAGCCGTATTCCGGATCATTCGCTTGTTAATGTTTTAGAGTGCGATTTGAATAACCTCGATTCTTTGACAGGCATAGATGAAAAATATGACGCCTTTTTTCATTTTGGTTGGGAAGGAACATACGGAGATACAAGAAATGACATGTATCTTCAAAACAGAAATGTAAAAAATACAATTGATGCAGTTCACCTTGCGCACAAACTCGGATGCACAGTTTTTGTAGGAGCAGGTTCTCAGGCAGAATACGGCAGAGTTGCAGACGGCGTAAAAATTGCTCCCGAACTTCCGACATTTCCTGAAAACGGATACGGAATATCAAAGCTCTGCGCAGGACAGATGAGCCGCATTGAATGTAAAAAGCTTAACATAAAACATGTATGGACACGAATATTAAGCACTTACGGCCCATATGATGGAATGCAGACTATGGTTATGTCTGGAATTGTAAAAATGCTTTCGGGACAGCGTCCTCAGTACACAAAGGGCGAACAGATGTGGGACTACCTCTATTGTGATGATGCCGCAAATGCTTTTTATCTTGCTGCAGAAAAAGGTAAAGACCAAAGCATATATTGCATAGGCAGCGGTAATGTACGTCCGCTTCGAGATTATATTACTACAATCCGTGACACAGTAAATCCCGGCGGAGAGATAGGCTTTGGTGAAGTTCCGTATTTTGACAAGCAGGTAATGTATCTCTGCGCAGATATCACCTCTTTGACTGAAGATACAGGATTTATTCCTCAGGTATCTTTTGAAGACGGAATACAATACACCGTAGACTGGTATAAAAAAGAAGTATTAAACAAATAACAATTACGAAAGGACTGTGCTTTTAAAATGAAAAAAATCAGCATAATGATTCCTTGTTATAACGAAGAAGAAAATGTTAAACCTATAAGCGAAGCTGTTACAGCGATGCTTGAAAAAGATCTTCCGCAGTACGATTATGAAATTCTCTTTATAGATAACGCATCTAAAGACAAAACACGTGAGTATTTAGAAGAGATTTGCACTAAGAACAAGAAAATAAAAGCAATTTTTAATACAAAGAATTTCGGACAGTTTAACTCACCTTTTTACGGTATGCTTCAGACAACAGGCGACTGCACAATTTGCATGTGCTGCGACTTCCAAGACCCTGTAGACATGGTTCCTAAGTTTATCGAAGAGTGGGAAAAAGGATATAAAGTTGTATGCGGTATAAAGACAGCCAGCAAGGAAAGTCATATTGTCTATACTCTGCGGTCTTTCTACTACAAGACAATAAAAAAGCTCTCCGATGTTGATCAGATTGAACATTTTACAGGCTTTGGTCTTTACGATAAAAGCTTTATGGATGTACTTAGAAGCCTTGACGACCCCACGCCTTTTATCCGCGGAATAGTAGCTGAATTGGGCCCTGAAAGGAAAGAAATAGAATATTGCCAACCGCAGAGACGCGCAGGAAAAACACATAACAACTGGGCAAGTCTTTTTGACGCTGCAATGCTCAGCTTTACTTCTTACACAAAGACTCCCATACGAATTGCCACAATAACAGGAGCAATTCTTACAGGTTTAAATATTTTTCTGGCAATTCTTTATATTATCTTTGCCTGTATTTTTACAGAATTGTTCTCAATTTGGGTAATTCCGATTCTCATAAGCATTTTCTTAGTCGGGTCGGTTTTGCTGTTCTTTGTAGGCATGGTTGGTGAATATATACTTAATATAAATAAGCGGGTACTTCACAGACCGCTTGTGACAGAAGAAAAACGAATAAATTTTGATTGAGTAAAAACGGGAACAGGCAGATTTGCCTGTTCCCGTTTTTATATAAAATACACTTTATTTCATGTCTCACTTTCTCCTGTGCTTAGTATTAAAGGAACCTCAGATGAAGAGACTACCGTACAGTCAGGGGTCTTTATTTCAACGATAAGATCTGAATCTTCCAAATTGCTTCCCAGGTAGTTCTCAATTACCTTTTTTATATCCTGCTGCATCATTGCATTAACATCATAAGACAGATGTGTTCTTTCACAGTTGATAGCATTTATGAGCCGTTTTTTCGCTATATTACTCGAACCGTCATTTATTTCCCCGGAAATATTTTCTTCCTTGCAGAATATTTGTTTCATCATACATATTCCTCCTCTTCAGTAACATCAAACCTATTTCCAAACAATTTACGAAAAAGACCTTCTCTTTTTTTCCTTTTCCTCCGGTCTGTATCAATTATCGGTACCGTTTCACCCATAATTCTTCTTGCAATGTTATAGTACGCATTTCCCGCAATGGATTTGTCAGACGATAAAACAACCGGCTCACCTCTGTTTGTCGAAATAATGACAAATTCATCATCAGGTATAACGCCGATTAAATCCTCTGAAAGTATGTCAACTATATCACTTACCGTAAGCATGTCGCCTTTTCTCACCATATCGTTTCTGACTTTATTTATAAC
>JAFTXL010000196.1 GCA_017464985.1 Clostridia bacterium
ACAAATGACATTACTCAGATGCAGAACTTCGTCAATATGCTGCTCAGAATGGCACTCCGCTCTCCCGGAATGCTTATAGGCGCATTCATAATGGCTCTTATGATGAACGCAAAGCTCACAATGATAATAGCAGCTGCCATCGTCTGCCTTATAATCGCGGCTTCTCTGATTATCTCAAAAGGTTTTTCGCGTTTTTCAATAATGCAGAAAAAGATTGATAATCTAAACTCCACAGCTCAGGAGAACATCACTAATGTGCGTGTTGTAAAATCATTTGTACGTGAAGAACATGAAAAAGAAAAATTCGCAAAAGCAAACGGCGACCTGAAAAAATCAGGTATGAGCGCAATGCTTGTAATGATATTCCTGTCACCTATTATGACATTCTTTATGAATATCACTACGATTGCAATTCTATGGTTCGGAGGAAATATGGTAATAGGCACTACAATGTCTGCCGGTGACCTCAGCGCATTTATTACATATGTCACTCAGATACTTTCATCACTGATGATGGTGACTATGCTGTTTGTAAACCTTTCGCGTGCGCTTGCGTCAGGAAAAAGAATTGCCGAAGTTCTTGACGAAGAACCGGATATATCGGATAAAAACGCAATTCAGAAAAAAGCGTTAATAGAAAACGGTACAATCTAGTTCAAAAATGTAAGTTTCCGATACTATAAAACAAGTGAGGAAAAAGTCCTCGACAATATAAGCCTGACAATAAATGCAGGAGAAACAGTCGGAATTATCGGTTCAACAGGATGCGGAAAAACAACGCTCGTTTCAATGATTCCAAGACTGTACGATGCTGACGAGGGGGATATTTATATTGACGGAATAAATGTAAAAGACTACTCACTTCACAATCTGCGGGATAATATCGGCATGGTACTTCAAAAGAATCTCCTTTTCTCCGGTACTGTTGCAGACAATCTCCGTTGGGGCAAAGAAGATGCTGACGAAAGCGAGTTGGTTTCGGCAGCAGAAAATTCTCAGGCAGACGAGTTTATCCGCGGTTTTGCCAGCGGATATTATTCCGACATCGAGCAAGGCGGAACAAACGTGTCAGGCGGTCAGAAACAGCGCTTGTGTATCGCGCGTGCCCTTATCAAAAATCCGAAGATACTTATTCTTGATGACTCTACTTCTGCCGTTGATACAGCCACGGAAGCAAAAATAAGAAACACATTCAAAAATGAGCTTAATGATTCTACTAAAATAATAATTGCGCAAAGAATTTCATCTGTTATCGAAGCAGATAAAATTATTGTAATGAACAACGGTAAAATAACAGGCATAGGAACTCACAGCGAGTTGATTGAAAACAATGTTGAATATCAGGAAATTTACTATTCACAAATAGACAAAAAGGAGGCTGATGCATAATGAAACGATCTCTTGAAGAATTACAGAAAAGATACAGCAGCGCTTCTTCAAATAAAGGCAGGCCGGGAGGACCCGGTTTTGGCGGTCCCGGTGGTCCGGGCAGACCGGGAGGACCCGGCGGCAGACGCGGCCCGGTAATGGCAAAAGGTAAACCAAAAAATATAAAAACAACTGTAAAACGGCTCATGTCGTACATAACGGCGAACATTGCGCCGCTCATCTTCGTGCTGTTTCTGATGCTGTGCAACACATTGACATCACTTGCAGGTTCTTATATGCTCCGGCCCATAATAAACCAAATTACTGACACAGGCGTCTCTGCAGATGAAAGAGCAATTGGACTTATGAAAATACTATGTCTGCTCGGAGCAATCTACATTGTAGGTGTTGTATCAACATACCTGCAGAGCAGAATAATGCTTCATATTTCACAAAATGCCGTTGAAAAAATCAGAAATGATCTTTTCGACAAACTGCAGAAACTACCTGTAAGATTCTACGATACAAATACAACCGGAGAGATAATGTCACGTTTTACAAACGATATTGACAATATCGAAATGATGATAAATAACACGGTAACAAACCTTATATCAGGTACAATTACCCTTATAGGTACATTTGTAATGATGATCTTTACAAATATATGGCTTACAATGATCGTCGTATGTTTCATACCGATTTTTGCAAAAGGCGGAGCTGTAATCGGAAAACATTCATCAAGATACTACTCAGGGCAGCAGGCTGCGCTCGGTGCAATTAACGGCTATATTGAAGAAACCGTAACAGGCGCAAAAGTTGTAAAAGTATTTAATCACGAAGAAACATGCGGAGAGGAATTTGAGCTTCTTAATGATGATATGCGTGAGAAACAGTTCAAAGCCCAGTTCTACGGAGGCATTATGGGACCTATAATGGGCAACACAAGCCAGATAAGCTATGCTATTACAGCAGGAGTCGGCGGACTGCTCTGCCTGTTTAAAGGTTTTGATATCGGTGGACTTTCAATATTCTGCAACTATTCAAGACAGTTCTCAATGCCCATAAACATGATTTCACAGCAGGTATCCACAATCTTCTCTGCGCTTGCAGGAGCTGAAAGAGTATTTGCGGTAATGGATGCCGAACCCGAACCGCAGGATAAAGAAAATGCATCGTCCATGGAAAACATGCAGGGACATGTAATTCTTGACAATGTTACTTTCGGCTATAATCCTGACAAAACAATTCTTAAGAACATTTCGCTTTACGCTAAACCGGGACAGAAAATAGCATTTGTAGGTTCAACCGGCGCAGGCAAAACTACAATCACAAATCGTCTCAACCGTTTTTATTATATTTAATCCGGAACAATCACAATTGACTGCGTAGATATTAAAGATATAAAAATGGACGCTCTGCGTAAAAACATCGCAATGGTTCTCCAGGACACTCACCTTTTCACGGGAACCGTTATGGAGAATATCCGTTACGGAAGACTTGACGCAACAGACGAAGAGGTTATCGAAGCTGCCAAGACAGCAAGCGCTCACAGCTTTATAATGCGCCTTTCAGACGGCTACAATACCATAATCGAAGGCGATGGCGCAAATCTCTCACAGGGACAGCGCCAGTTGCTCAATATCGCAAGGGCTGCTCTTTCAAAAGCTCCTATACTTGTTCTTGACGAAGCAACAAGCTCTGTCGATACAAGAACAGAACGCCACATAGACCGCGGAATGGATAGACTCATGAAAAACCGCACAACATTTGTTATTGCTCATAGGCTTTCAACCGTCAGAACCTCCAATGCAATTATGGTTCTTGAAAAAGGAGAAATTATAGAGCGCGGCGATCACGATGATCTGCTCCGCCAAAAAGGCCGTTACTATGAGCTTTATA
>JAFTXL010000197.1 GCA_017464985.1 Clostridia bacterium
AAAAGACAGTTATGCGCATTACGCGGTAGCAGATATACGTGACGAGTATGTATTTTATCCGCTTTACAGTGATTTTGTATATCCTGAAAATTTTGAGATGGAAATTAACAGCTATATTGATGAGGCAATAGGAGAAAGCTGTGCGGAATACTGCAGTGAAGATGGATTTTTATTTAGAAATATAGTTGACGGAGTATATTCTGTTATGGTTCTGCCTGACAGTGTGTACGGCAGAATAATGTATTTGGATGAGAGTTTTGACGGTATTGTCGGAACAGTTTCGATATATACTGTTGATTTTTATGAAAAATCAGATGTCTCCGATGATAAAAAATATTTGGCGGAGCTTTTTATGAGTGCGGAAGAAAATCTACTTGTTTACGGCAAATCAGGTGAGGTAAAAGGCAGGCTTTCACAGTATGTTTTCAGAGCGTATGACGGTAGTGATATTTTTTCGGTTGAGCAAAAAGACGAGCTTAAAAGAATTGTTTACGGCGAAGAAAAAGAATGTGAATACAGCAATGTTTTGGATGAAAATCTGCGTATAGAAAAAAACGGAAATTCTGCAGATATTTTTAATTTGGAAAGTAGGAGGCTTATAGACACATACGCAAAGCCTTCAAAGGAACATATACTTGGCACAGATTCAAACGGAATGGATGTTTTGGCAAGACTTATGTATGGTGGCAAAATGTCGCTTGTAATAGGTATTGTCACTGCTGTTCTGAGTGTTCTTTTCGGTACAGTTGTCGGATGTATTTCCGGCTGCTTCTGCAATAAAACTGATGCGGTATTGATGAGAATTACAGAAGCTTTCAGCTGTATTCCTGTTATGCCCGTGCTTGTTACCGTGGGTGCTGCTATGAACGTAACCGATTTCTCTGAAATAAAAAGAATTGTTTTGATTATAGCTGTTCTTGTTTTATTCGGTTGGACAGATACAGCTGTTGTTATAAGAGGTCAGATGCTTTCGCTGAAAAAGAGATGCAGTAATGATGCCGCAAAGCTGTCCGGAATATCGGCGTTCAGACGGATTGTATTTCATATGCTTCCGGAAACTGCACCGCATATAATTTCCTCTGTTTCAATAGCAGTCAGCTCGGCGATATTTTCTGAATCTACACTGTCATTTTTAGGAATGGGTGTTAAGTTTCCGAATGCCACATGGGGCTCTATGATATCTGAAAACTGTTCTCTCGGCAGCTTGGGTGAGCATCCTACTATATGGATACCGACTTCCGTTATGATTTTGCTTACGGTATTCGGGTTTTATCTTGCCGGAGAGGGACTTATCAGAACATTTTCAAAAAGAGAATCAGTCGCATATGAATTAAAAGAGAATTTCACAAATTGTGGAGAAATAAAAACTTATCCTAAATCAATTGATGAACAAAACATACTTGAAGTGAGAAATCTAAGTGTGCGTTTTATAAATCACGGAGATACTTCAAAAGGCTTTGGGTTTATGAATTTCAGTGTGAAGCGCGGAGAAATCACAGCGTTAATCGGACCGTCGGGTTGCGGCAAATCAGTAAGTGCTGACTGCATAGTGGGTCTGCTTCGTGAGAATGCGGTTGCCTCCGGAGAAATTCTGTACAGCGGCAGTGACGGTGTTTTTGATATTCTTAAATGCAGTGAGGAGCAGAAAGTGCGGATTCGTGGAAGTGAAATAGGTTACATAATGCAGGAACCGATGTCATGTTTTGATCCGATTATGAAAGTGGGCAAACAGATAGAGGAGTCTGTAAGGATAAAGCATCCGGGAATTTCCGAAAAAGAAGCAAAGAAAAAGACAGTAGCGCTGCTAAAAAAATGCGGTTTTCCTGATTGTGCTGATAAAGTGTACTCTATGTATCCGGGCCAGCTAAGCGGCGGAATGTGTCAATGCGTAATGTTTGCGTCTGTAACTGCTCAGTCGCCGAAACTTATCATTGCTGATGAACCGTGCAGTTCTCTTGATATCTGTTCAAAACTTGTTATTCTGGATTTGCTGAAATCTGCAACTTTAAACGGTACATCTGTTTTGATCATTACACATGACATAAATGAAGCAAAATATCTGACTGAAAACATTGTTTTTTCATGTGGAAGAAAATCCTCATATGAGAAGTCAGAACGTGTCGGCAGCAGACTGACGGCGTGTGACGAGACTGTTGCCCAAAAAGTGGGCTCTTCACATGCAGGTTTCGCTCCTCTTATAAGAGGCAAGAATATAACAAAGACATACGGACACGGACAGAATATGCAATACGCTCTGCGTAATGTGTCTTTTTCTGTTGAAAGAGGTAAATGTATCGGCATTATAGGGATGACAGGCAGCGGAAAGACAACACTTGCACGTATAATTGCAGGACTTTGCCGCGCTGATTCGGGAGAACTTTATTTTAACGGAAAGACTATACAGATGATATTTCAGAACCCGTATGATTCACTCACTAAAAGTATGTGCATAGGAGAGCAGATACGTGAGGCTGTCCGTGCGAATAAAATTGTTGATAGAAAAAATGAATACAGTTATGTATGTGAAGTTCTGCGTGAATGCGGTCTTTCAGAAGAATTTTACGGCAGGTATCCCGACCGGCTGAGCGGAGGACAATGCCAAAGAGCATGTATTGCCCGTGCTGTGGCGGTAAAACCTGAATTTATTATTTGTGATGAAGTTCTGTCTTCTCTTGATGAAGAAATGCATGCTCAGATTATCGTGTTATTGTGCCGTTTGAAGAAAGAGTACGGAATTTCAATGCTGTACATATCCCATGAACTGAAGTCTGTCTGCTGTATTGCCGATGATGTAGCTGTAATGGAGGAAGGCAGAATTGTCGAGTACGGAAATACCGAGGAAGTATTTAATAATCCTGAAGCAGAATGTACAAAACGTCTTGTGGAAGTATCGCGTAAGTTTATGAGGATTTGAAAATAACTGTTCAAAATTTTGCCTAAATAGTATAATGTATCGCGGTCTAATAATTAAACAGGAGAATAATGAAATGAAAAATACAGATAATGACAATAAGAATATTGAGCGTATAACGAGTTTTTCCGTAGATCATGACTTTATTAACCCCGGTATTTATATTTCAAGAATTGACGGAGATATCGTCACTTATGATATGAGGACAAGAAAACCGAATTGCGGAGATTATATGGACAATGTAACCATGCATTCCGTTGAGCATATGATGGCTACTTTCATGAGGAATTCGTCAATCGGAGACAATATAATTTACTTCGGACCTATGGGCTGCCGTACAGGCTTTTATCTTCTTGTCAGAGACATCGAGCCTGCGCGAGTACTCAGCGAGGTGAAGCTTGCTTTGAAAAAGACAGCCCGGCATGACGGTGATGTGTTCGGCGCTTCAAGAAAAGAGTGCGGAAACTATAAAGAGCTTGATATACAGTCCGCCAAAAAAGAATGTGAAATATACCTTAAAGTACTGGAAAATATTGAAAACGCGGATTTTAAATATCCTAACGGCAAGTAAAGATGTCGGGAACTAAATTAAGGAAGGTTATTTAAACAGAAAGAGGTAAATGAAATGATAGGTATAATCGGAGCAATGAAAATCGAAATAGACGGCTTAAAAGCAGTAATGACAGATAAGAAAAGCAAAACTGTCAGCGGTGTTGAGTTTGTCAGTGGAAAAATCAACGGACATGATGTTGTTGTTGCTGTTTGCGGAATAGGCAAGGTGTTTGCGGCAATATGTGCCGAAGCAATGATTTTAAAATACAATGTTGATTTGATAATCAATACAGGTGTCGGCGGTTCGCTTAATGAAAATCTGAAAATAGGCGATATACTTGTGGCGGAAAAGGTTGTTCAGCATGATATGGATACAAGCCCGCTCGGTGACCCTCGCGGACTCATCTCCGGCATCAATGTCATATATATGCCGTGCGATGAGACAGCAGCAGCAAAGCTTGCTGCCGCGGCGGCCGAAGCCGGCATTGCATGCCGCCGCGGCACAGTCGCCACAGGCGACTGTTTTGTCAATGATTCAGCAACAAAGGAGCGTATTGTGAGCGAGTTTAATGCTGATGTATGCGAAATGGAAGGCGCAGCAATAGGTCATGTCTGCTATATAAATAAAATTCCTTTTGTGGTAGTCCGCGCTGTATCTGATGATGCTTCCGGCAAATCCCATATGGATTATGCCGAATTTGCTTCAATGGCAGCTGCAAACTCCATAAAAGTAATGGAGTATTTTCTGGCGTGATTTAGTTATGAGTGAGCGGCTTTCTTGGCTACGGCATAAAACAAAATATTATTGTCTGAATACAAATTATTACAGCGGAAAAAATATTTCATAAAGAGTATTCAGGAGGTATTGTTATGTTTGATATTACACCGTACGACAGAAGAAACCGTGATCTGTCATCTTATGACCCATTTACGTTTTTCAGGGATTTTGAAGAGCGATTCTTCGGGGAAACAGGAGGCGGCAGATTTAATACTGACATTATAGATAACGACAGTGAATTTGTTTTGGCTGCGGATTTGCCCGGCTTTAATAAAGAGGATATAAAAGTCGATATTGACGGTGATATTCTTACAATAAAAGCCGAACACAGCTCTGACAGCAGTGAAGATGACACAAATACAAAATACGTGCGCCGTGAACGTACTCACAGCTTATTTGTGAGAAGATGTAATGTTTCAAATATAAAAGCAGATGAAATCAAAGGTTCATACGAGAACGGTGTTCTGAAACTGCGCCTCCCCAAAAAGTCCGCAGTGAAAAGCACGGCGCGCCGTTTGGAATTGGAATAAGCTGAAAGAAGCCTGCGGCAGAATATTTGTGCGTAGAATCGATTAAGACCGACTTGTGATAATGAATCATGGGTCGGTTGTTTTAATTTGATCATAATGCGGTTTAATTTAATCATTTTCTTAAAAATGATTAAATTAAACCTTGACGGTGATATAATTGAAACATATAATAGTATTGACTTTAAGAGCTGAAAAATAAATTTTGAGGGGTTAGTTCTATGAGAGAATATAACTACGATGAAAAGTGGAAACAACTTCTCACACCTGAAATTGTTGCACTGCTTTCGCAAATACATGAATTTAAAGGCGAGCAGACGTTATTTATTGAGGCCAAAAGCGATACATTAACGCAATTGGTTGAAATTGCAAAAATACAGAGTACGGAAGCGTCAAATAAAATAGAAGGTATTTTTACTTCTGATGAGCGTTTAAAAAAGCTTGTTACAAATAAAACAATGCCTAAGACACGTGATGAGCAGGAAATTGCCGGATACCGTGATGTGCTGACTACAATTCATGAGAATTATGATTATATGCCTGTTAAGCCTTCTATCGTTTTGCAGTTGCATCGTGATTTGTATAGATTCAGCGGTAAAACTATCGGTGGTGTATATAAAGCAACCAATAATTTTATTACGGAAGAGGATACTGAGGGAAACCGGTCTGTTCGC
>JAFTXL010000198.1 GCA_017464985.1 Clostridia bacterium
CATAGTAACCTACCGTTCTGATTGTATCTGCAACGCTCTCTCCTTTTGCTGCAGAACTGCTGTTTGCTTCCGAAAATCCGATTACATTTCCGCCGAGCTCGTACATTGCCGCTTCAAAGCTGAGCCTTGTTCTTGTGGAGGGTTCAAAAAACAGCGACGCAAGCTTCTTTCCTCTGCACTTCTCAGAGTATTTGCCGGGGTTTGCAATGATATCCTGCGCAACCGTTATAAGTTCTTCTATTTCGTCTGTTGTTAAATCCAATATATCAATAAGACTTCTCATAAAAACTCCATTCCGCACGCCGCACGCGCGCAAATATCACGCAGTCCGCACCGAAGGTGCGGACTGCGGTCAGTTTACCCTTTACGCCTTTATCCAGCTTTCGTCTGACGGATTGTTTCTGAAAGCAATGAGGCGCGCGATATCTTCGGTTTTGATGTATCCGATTTCAGCTGCAACTTCTGCAATTACATCAAAGTTTGTAAGGCTTATATTTTTAACATCTGCCGCAGCAAGACGGTCTAAACCTTTCTGCATTCCGTATGTGAATATGCTCACAATACCGAGAACTTCCGCGCCAGCTTCACGAAGTACATTTACAACCTCGATAACACTTCCGCCTGTAGAAATAAGGTCTTCTACAACAACAACTTTCTGACCTTTTTCAAGTCTGCCCTCAATCTGATTTCCGCGTCCGTGGTCTTTAGCTCCTGAACGCACGTAACCCATAGGAAGTCCCATGATGTGACCTGTGATAGCGGCATGTGCAATACCTGCTGTACTTGTTCCCATAAGAACTTCAACATCAGGGTAATTTGCTTTGATTGTCTCTGCCAAAGCGTTTTCCACATCATTTCTTACAGCAGGAGCTGTAAGTGTAAGTCTGTTGTCGCAGTAAACGGGGCTCTTTATACCGCTTGCCCATGTGAAAGGCTCGTCCGGTCTGAAAAATACCGCCTTAATTTCCAATAAATCTTTTGCTATAAGTTTCTGTGTTTCTGTAGCCATTTTTATATCTCCTCATCATATATTATTTTAAATTTAACAAGCTGACGCTTTTTAACAACCACCGTCAATATTTGCCGTCAGCCGGCTTGCGAAAACATTCTGATTAATCGACAAACTCTCTTACGCATCTGCGGTATGCTTCAACGGGATTTTCTGCCTTTGTAACAGGTCTTCCGACAACAATATAGTCAGAACCGTTGAGTTTTGCCTGCGCGGGAGTCATTACACGCTTCTGATCACCGACTTCGCCGTCCGCAAATCTAACACCGGGAGTTACAGTGATGAAATTCTGTCCGCAGCACTCTTTAACCTTTGCGGCTTCAAGAGGCGAACAAACAATTCCGTCAAGTCCTGCTTTTCTCGCATTGTCAGCATAGTGCATTACAACCTTGTCAATCGGCTCATTTATAAGCAAATCCTGTGTCATTTGCTCCTGTGATGTAGAAGTAAGCTGCGTTACGGCAATAAGCAGCGGACGTGTTCCGTCAGGACGTGTAAGACCTTTGAGAGCTGCCTCCATCATTGTAATTGTTCCTGCTGCGTGAAGATTTGTCATATCAACATCGAGCGAAGAAAGTACAGCCATACTTTTCATAACAGTATTCGGGATGTCATGAAGCTTCAAATCAAGGAATATCTTATGTCCGCGTCTTTTAATTTCTTTTACAATCTCCGGACCTGCTCCGTAAAAAAGCTCCATACCGATTTTCACATAAGGTTTCTCCTCTGTGAACAAATCAAGAAAATCTAAAACCTCTTGCTTGCTGCTGAAATCACATGCGATAATTACATCTTTACCCATTAGTGTGCTCCTCCTATTATATCATTTAAACTTTTTATACCGTATTTATCCATAACGCGCGGCAAATCCTCAATAATGTCTCTGCACGCGTAAGGATTTACAAGATTTGCGGCGCCTACCTGTACTCCGGTCGCTCCAGCAAGCATAATCTCGATAACATCCTCCGCAGTTGTTACGCCGCCCATTCCTATTATAGGAATTTTTACAGCTTCGTAAACCTGATAAACCATTCTGACAGCTACAGGGAATATTGCAGATCCCGAAAAACCACCCATTTTATTTGCTATTACTGGCTTTTTGGTTTTAAGGTTGATTCTCATTCCGAGAAGAGTATTTATAAGGCTGATACCGTCCGCACCTGCCGCTTCGCAAGCCTTTGCAATCTCGGTTATATCAGTCACATTAGGACTGAGTTTTATATACACAGGCTTTTTTGTCACTTTCTTTACTGCTTTTGTGACCTCTGCCGCTGCATCAGGGCTTGTTCCGAAGCTCATGCCGCCGTTGTGTACATTAGGACAGCTTACATTTACTTCAATAATTCCGACCTGTTCCTCCGCGTCAATACGCTCACAGCAGTAAGCATATTCATCAACAGAAAATCCGCTTATATTTGCTATAACTTTTTTATTAAAACATCTTGCAAGCTTGGGAAGCTCCGTATCAATTACTCTGTCAATACCGGTATTCTGCAAACCGACAGAATTTATCATACCCGCGCTGCATTCAGCGATTCTCGGCAGCGCATTTCCGAACCTTGCTTCTTTTGTCGTTCCTTTAAACGAAAAGGAGCCCAATACATTGATATCGTAAAGCTCTGCAAACTCATATCCGAAACCGAAAGTTCCGCTTGCAGGAATTATGGGATTATCAAGTTCTAAACCGCTTAAATTTACTTGTGTATTTACCATATTATTTCCTCCTTTACGAGTACAGGGCCGTCCTTGCATATACGTTTATTTCCGTATTTTGTTTTGCAGCTGCATCCCATGCACGCTCCGAAACCGCATCCCATGCGTTCTTCAAAACTGAGTTCTCCCGAGGTTTCTGTCGCGTCATATACCGCTTTGAGCATCGGAAGAGGACCGCAAGTATAGAAATATGTGTAATCCTTATCAAGAAGCTTCATCGCATCGGTAACAAAACCTTTCACGCCGATGCTTCCGTCAGCAGTTGCAATCAAAGTTTTTACACCGAGTGCTTTAAACTCTTCTTCGTAAAAAACATCTCCTGCTGTGTTAAAGCCGAGAATAACAGTCGGCTTTTTTCCCTCCGCAACAAGCTGCTTTGCTAAGCCGTACATAGGAGGAGTTCCTACGCCTCCGCCGATAAGCAGCGGAGCCTGTCCGCCTTTTGAAGTATCAAACCCGTTTCCGAGGCCCACCAAAACATCAAGTACCGCGCCCTCTGTAAGCTTGCTCATCTGCTCTGTGCCTTTGCCTACAACTTTATAAATAATAGTAATGCTATCCTTGCTGTAATCACATATTGATATCGGGCGTCTTAAATACAAACCGTCAAGTTTTATATTTATAAACTGACCGGGAGCAGTTACAGCACTTGTGTCGCCCATGAGAATCATTTTATATACATCATTTGCGATTTTATAATTTTCTCTAACATTATAAAAACCCTGTGTCATTGATTTTTCCTCCGTTAATATTTTTCTTAATTATCCGCGGACTCTGCTTTCACACTCATCATCCTGCCATGCAATTTTTCCGCCGCATACGGTAAGCAGACATTTTCCTTTCACTTTTTCGCCGGTAAACGGAGTGCTTTTTCCTTTTGATAAAAATTCCTCTGGATTTACCGCATATTCCGCATTAAGGTCAAACACCGTGAAGTCGGCAGATTTGCCTTTTTCTATTGGGACACCGATGCCGAATCTTTTACAGGAATTAACATTTAACAGCTCGATCAGCTTTTCCAATGTAATAATTCTCTCTTTGACAAGCTTTGTATAAAGTACGGAAAACGCAGTTTCAATGCCGCTTATTCCCATAAGACTGTTTTCAAGCCCCTTGCTCTTTTCCTCAGCTGAATGAGGCGCATGGTCTGTAGCTATCATATCAATAGTGCCGTCTTTTATTCCCTCTATAAGAGCAAGTCTGTCCGCTTCGCTCCTGATAGGAGGATTCATTTTAAACCTGCCCTCCTCCTGAAGCTGCATGTCATTAAACACAAGATAGTGCGGTCCCGTCTCACATGTGATATCAACGCCACGCGCTTTTGCCTCTCTTATAATATCAACACTTTCTTTTGCTGAGATGTGGCATACATGGTATCCGCAACCTGTTTCCTCCGCAAGCGCAACATCTCTTTTTATCTGTCCCCATTCACTTTCTGAACATATTCCTCTATGACCGTGAAGCTTTGCGTACTCGCCGTCATGAATATACCCTTTGTGCAAAAGTGTTTCATCTTCACAGTGTGCGGCAATTATTTTATCATTTTCCTTTACCTTTTTCATCGCCGCTCTCATCATATCTTCTGACTGAACTCCTTTTCCGTCATCAGAAAAAGCAATTGCTTCCTTTGAGAGAGCATCAATATCGGCAAGAACCTTTCCCTGTTCTTTTTCCGTGATTGAGGCATATGGATAAACGTTTATAACAGCGTCTTTTTCTATTATCTGCTTCTGTATTTTTATATTTTCAACACTGTCAGGCACAGGATTTAAATTCGGCATAGTGCACACACTCGTATAACCGCCCCTTGCCGCGGCACGGCTGCCTGTGTAGATGGTTTCTTTGTACGAAAAACCCGGCTCTCTGAAATGCACATGCACATCAATAAAACCGGGGAATATATGGCAATTACTGAAATCATAAACAGTACAATCATCGGCAGTTTTTTCAGCCGAATCCGCTCCGTTATCCGACGAAAACAATATGTCTGCAATAACACCATCACGAATAATCAAATCTGCCTTTTTAAAGCTGTTTTCCACAAAAACTTTTGCTCCGTTAAGACGGTAAAACATAATAAGACATAACCTCCATGACATAGCTGCATTTAAAAATATTATATTATATTTAGCACTTTATGGCAAGACTGCGAGTCAATGACGCCAGGGCAAACGCATGAAAATTTTTGCAAAAAAGAGCTATTTGTGCGTTTGCCCTGGCAGCAACGGCGTCAGATTTTTCTATTTGCTCTGTTCAATACGCACACAGTGATAGATAACTACGGTAAAACAGCGATTTTTGCGAGGGCCGAGCCTCGCAAAAATCGCTGTTTCTTTCAGAAGCGTTTCCCGGGAAAAGCTTCTATACTAATATTATTTACTGCTCCGGCTCTTCTTTCGTTTTATAAAAAACGCCGCAGCCGCAGCAACAGCTAAAATAACAACTGCAGCAATTACAACGTAGATTACAGCACGCCCCATATTACCTGAATCTTTTTCATAAGTAAATTCATACGCTATATGGGATATATAGTTGTCACTGTTAGTAACAGCGCGAACAGCAAAATAATATGATTCTCCCTCAGCCAGCATGCCTGCATAGTCGACATTCGCGTCCGCATAAAATTCTTTTACGATATCTCCGTCAATATCCGCGCGTTGCGCAGGATACCACACGGTTTCTTCCTCATAGACTTCTGCCGGTTTGTCAATTATGGCATATTCTAAAGTTTTCAATCCCTCATTACAAGATATAGAATGATCTTCAAACAAAAGAATTCCTTCATTACTAAATTCTTTATACCAATCTGAAGGCCATGACATCTCCACACCGTAAAACGGATCGTCTCCGCTGAGCCATACCCCTTCAAGATGCGGAATTATCTGACCGTTTTTTTCTGTATAATATACTTCCTTTTCCGAAACCTTTGCAACAACACTGTAACTGATTTCTCCGTCTGAAGCTGAAGTGTTTGACTTGTACTGCAGACATCTGACTGTTATTTCTGCTGACAAATCCATTTCTTTAAAATTATTTTTTATCTTTTCCGCAATTACCTCCAGGGTACCTTTTTCAGTCATGCATTCGCGTTCGGTCAGCTCCACATCGCACAACACTTCCGGATTTATCTCAATTGATATATCTTTTAAATAAAAATCTATTCCGTCATTATTGCACAAAAGAACCGTAAAACTTTCAATATATCCGCTGCTTCCGGCAATATCGTTAAAATTGCCGATTCCGAGAGAAACACTCTGCCATCCGTCAACGGCACCCAATAATTCCGGGCAGTCATTTTTTGCATCATCAACCGCAACAGCTGAATTGCTCAATATACATATTTCACTACTCTTCGCGTCAGCAGAAGTCATATATGTCATACTCATATCCGAAACCAGCTCAGCTCTGACCGGAACTTTAAGAGTAACTTTCATTCCGTAATAGATTTTCCCCGAATAGCAGATACGGTAAGCCGGCTCTCCGCAATATTCCGTATATCCGCAGCTTTCACATATGGTGCTATCCTCGATATCTTTATCTGTCGTCACGGCAGATACAACAATATCATCCGAGGTATCTACAAAAGGATATGTTATCACATCCGCATCAACAACTCCGGGCGCTCTGACAGTAACCGATTCCATTCCGTCAGCCAGGACAGGCTCGATATCGGATTCAATATACTCGGCATCGCACGCAGAAAACGCGCATACCGTCACTGCGGCCAACACAAAAAGCAAAACTTTATATACTACTTTTTTCATAATAACTTAAATTCCTCTATGCACTCAGGATATGCTTTTTTCACTGCTCTGCTGAACTGGATTTTCAAAATTCCGAAACTACAGAACCAGCCCAAAAGTAAAGCAGCCAGACATATGAAAGCAGTTGAACCTAAACTGTATATAAAAACTTCACTAAACCCCATTGAATCAAAACTTGTCCAACCAACTATAATCATAACCACAACCACAATAATTATCGCTAATTTAAAAGATTTAATCTTTTTAGCTTTTAATACTTTCAGCGATTCATAAATTTCTTTTAACTGTTCTTCAGTATAATTTTTTGCTAAAATATTTCTCTTAATATCTTTGTTAAGAGTTGAATAATAAATCATTGCCATAAGCTTGCGCCCTTTCAAATCTAAATCATCTATTTTTAGATGCTACCATTTCACACCTTATTTGTCAAACCGGAGCAAACGCATTTGCTTGACCGAAATATCATGCTTGTGTATAATTGTGGGTATATTTATTTCTATATAATAAAGAAATGGAGTCAATCAGATGATTATCGAACGCGATACACAAAGATATACAATCTCAACATCACGCATGATTTCAGACGCATTTGAGTCTGCTTATTCAGAAGACCAGGACGGGCCGATTGTTGCAAAACCTGATTTTGCCGTTACAGTCTGCAGTACACTGAGTATGCTCATACTTTTCGCAATGTGCTTTATGACATACCTCAGCAAAGGAAAAGAAACCATGTGGCTTGTAATTTCCGTGATATTTCTGATTTTGCCAGTGTATTTCTTCTACAAAGATTTTAAGAAATTAGCGCAATACAAAGCAGTAAACAGCGTAGACACAAGCAAACATGCGGCAAAAAAAGAATTTGAATCACTTTTTGGAGAAAATCTGGAAGAAAAAATGTCAGCCGCAAGCTTTCTGCGCGTTGTAGCGCCTCTTGCGTCCAAGCCTGCAATTATGAAAAATTATACAGCACGCGACGGAGTACGCTTCCTTGTAAACGCGCTTAATGTGAAGAACAACCCACCGGATTTACTCTGCAAAAACATGACCTCATACGGCAAGATTCTTTCCCAGACACGTCACAGATATTATGTAAAAAGAGAAGACAGTAATTTCATATTTTACGATCAAGACTTTATGAATCCCGCAGGC
>JAFTXL010000199.1 GCA_017464985.1 Clostridia bacterium
GAAACTCAAAGGTGATTATCTGTCTGTAATTACACTTGGATTCGGCATGGTGATTGTAAATGTAATAAATAATCTTTCGTTTGCTGGCGGTGACGGATTGTCTCATGGAAATGCGTCCTCCGCACTTTATAAAACAGGCCTCGGATTAAACAGCGTGCTTATGCGAAAATATGTATGGCTTGCGCTTGTTTTTACAGCTGTGTCTGTTGCGGTGATGTATATGTATGTGTCTTCAAAATACGGAAGAAATATACGCGCGATAAGAGACGATGAAATAGCGGCTGAATCGAGCGGTATAGACGTGGTAAAGAATAAAATTACGACTTTTGTACTGTCATCTTTTTTTGCGGGTATTGCGGGCGGCCTTTACGCATGCTGCACAAAATCAATATCGACCGTTGATTTTGCTTTTTCAAACAGCGGCATATTAAACAGCGTGTTTATTGTCGTGATTGTGATTTTCGGCGGAATGGGTTCGTTTTCAGGTTCTGTAGTTTCTGCCATTGTTTTATATATTATAAATTATCTGATAAAACAGTCAGGTCTGCAAAATGTAAACGGTATAATAGGAACGTTTTTCGGTTATCCGATGCTGTGCTATGCACTGTTGCTGATTATCACGGTGATGCTGAAGCCTGACGGATTGTTCAGCATGAAAAAAGGCCTTGTACGCCGTAAAAAAAGGAGGTCAGAATATTGAACTCATCGAAATCTGTTTTATACACCGAGCACCTTGGAATATCTTTCGGAGGACTAAAGGCGGTTAATGATTTTAACATAAGCATATATGAATCTGAAATTGCAGGCATTATCGGCCCGAACGGTGCAGGTAAGACAACGGTTTTTAATTTGATTACAGGCGTATACGCGCCAAGTGAGGGGAGTGTTTATATCTGCCGGAAACTTATGAACGGCAGAAAGCAGCATGAGTTTGTACAGCAGGGTATTTCCAGGACTTTTCAAAATATTAGGTTGTTTAAGAAAATGACGGTTTTGGAAAATGTAAAAGCAGCAATGCACAACAGATACACATATAAGTTTTCGGATGTTGTTTTCAGGCGTCCTGTCTATTATGAGCAGGAACTGGCGGCGGATAAGGAAGCTTTAAATTTACTGTCGATTTTTGAACTTCACGGTAAAACTGATAAGCTTGCGTCTGAATTGCCGTACGGCGATATGAGAAAACTTGAAATCGCGAGGGCTCTTGCTGCAAATGTAAAGATTTTGCTGCTTGATGAACCTGCTTGCGGAATGAATCCTGCGGAAAAAGCAGAGCTTGCGGAATGTATAAACAAAGTGCGAGAAAAGTTCAATGTGGCTGTACTGTTAATTGAACACGATATGAATTTTGTAATGAATATGTGTAAAAGAATATATGTTCTTGATTACGGAAAAACAATAGCGTGCGGAACACCCCAGGAAATAGTATCAGATAAGCGTGTTATATCGGCGTATTTGGGAGGATGATTTCATGCTGAAAATAGATAATTTGCATGTTTCTTACGGGCAAATAGAAGTTCTTCACGGTGTAAGTATAAAAGTCAACAGCGGTGAAACCGTAACATTGGCAGGCTCTAACGGCGCAGGAAAGTCAACTCTGCTCAACGCGATTTTCGGAATTGTAAAACCGTCTTCAGGAAGTATAAGCTACAACGGAAAAGAACTCACGCGTCTAAAAGCATATAAGATAGTTTCTGAGGGAATTGCATATGTCCCTGAGGGGAGAAGAGTTTTTTCAAAAATGACTGTAAATGAAAATATTATGATGGGTGCGTATTCTTTAAAGGATAAGAGAAAAATAAAATCGACAGCAGAGTCCGTATTTGAAATATTCCCGAGACTCTGTGAGCGGAAAGAACAGCTTGCCGGCACTCTGTCGGGAGGAGAACAGCAAATGCTTGCAATAGGAAGAGCGATGATGTCAAATCCGGAGACGATAATTATGGACGAACCTTCTATGGGATTATCTCCCATAATGGCAGGCGAGGTATTTGATATAATAGACGGACTTCACAAACAGGGAGTTACTATATTTTTGGTTGAGCAAAATGTGTCAAAGTCATTATCTGTATCAGACAGGGTGTATACGCTCGAAAACGGAAGAATAACAATGCAGGGAGCTGTATCAGAAATTGATGAGAGCTTATTTAAGAAAGCATATCTTGGAGCGTGATACCCAATCGGAGTGCGAAATCCCACTTGGAAATAAAATTGAATTTATCGTAAAGTTTCATGACAATGTTTTCATGCGATTTGCCCCGGTGAACTGCACAAATTTGCGCATAAATTTATGTACAGATGACCGCTTTTAAGATATAATTCAATGAAATAAATGATGTTACAAAAATAAAAGGAGCAGAGAACATATGAAGAAAGCATCTGTAAAAAATATTATAACAGCATTGCTGTTTGCTGTATGCGCTGCATTACTGCTTGCAGGCTGCAGTGAGGGCGGAACTTCTGTTGATAATTCAGAGGCTTTTGACGGTCAGCCTACTGTTTCAAACGGAGTATACGGAGAGGAAAGCGTTGAGGCTGCGTCTGCCAAATACACAGATTATGATTTAGATGCTACCTGGGATTCTTCGGCAACGGTGATAGCTCTTTTGGGTGATACTGCCGAAGTGTCAGGAAAAGGCGCGGAAGTTTCCGGAAGTACTGTCAACATCGTGCAGGAAGGCACGTATGTTTTTTCGGGTACTCTTGATGACGGACAGATTGTAGTTTCTGTTGAGAAAGTGGAGAAAGTGCATATCGTTTTAAACGGAGCGTCCGTAACATGTTCAGATTCATCGGCTCTTTATATAATGAGTGCTGATAAAGTCTGTATTACATCTGTCAAAGATACAGTAAATAGCTTCACTGACGGTGCAGTATATAATTACGGCGAAGGAGAAGTTGAACATAATTCATGTGTTTACAGTAAAGATGATCTTACTCTTAACGGAA